>JANXUK010000097.1 GCA_025356275.1 Sphingomonadales bacterium
CTGATCCCGGCATGGATAGCCGGGTTCTGCCGCAGGATCGCCGACAGCAAGGTGGAGCCCGAACGTGGCAGGCCAGAGATGAAAAGCATGCGCTTCAAAGCGGGGAATCCCAAAGCGGGTGATCCTTGACTGACATTGTGCCGGATTGTGGTATCGAAGCGCTGTTGCCAGCGCCGTTCGGGGTAAAGGCGGGCTGGAGACGTGTCAATCGGCGCGGGTTGGGCGGTATGACCAGCCGGGTCCAGCAGGAAGGTCGCGCCCCATGCCCCGTATGATGCAAGCGCAGGGCGGCGGGTCTTCGGCGCGGGTTCGTCGGCGGTGACGGCCTGTGGCGGCGGTCCGCGCGCGCGCTTTACATGCCCTCGGCACCGATGGCGGCTTTGCGGGCGGCGCGGCCCCATGCCCGGATCGCGTTTGACGATGGCAGCGACCCGCTGACCGCCGCCGCATTCGCCGCCAAATCGGAGGTGGCTATTGCGTTCGTGACGCAATTCGATGCTGAGGGGCTGGATGCAGCGTCGGGGTGAGTTTGCCGGAGCGCATAGGGAGCGCGATCCACGCTGCACCCTGATCGACGCTATATCGGGTTCTCAAGGCTGAACTGATCGGCATCCTCGTCATAGGCGAATATCTCCGCGTAACGGCCCCACAGGGTCACAGTGCGCAGCGTTTCGTCGGCATATTCCTCGGACATATGATCCTCCAGCTCGTCGCGGAACCGGCGGGCAGGGGCGGTCTTGCTGGTGCGCTCATCGAGGATGCGGCGAATGTGGCCGGCCAGCGGGACATGCGCGGTCAGCGCGGCCGCAAACTGCGCCTTGCGAGCATCCACCGCCGCGCCCGCATAATGTCGCCCCGCCGCGGTCAGCACGAAATCGGCGCCACGCAACTCGGCAAAGCGCAGCAATTGCAGCGATTCGGCGATGGGCAGCAGCTCGTCGACCTCCAGATCGGAGACCTCGGCCAGGTCGGACAGGCTGGCCTTGCCATTGAACGGGGTACCGTCCACCTCCTCGATCAGGCCCGCCAGGCTGTTGGTGGAGACGCGGGGCAGCGCCATGGTGATGCCCATGCCGGGGAACAATCCATCATTGCGCGGCTGGGCGGCGCTGGCGCGTTCGGTCATCCGTGCATAGATCGCATCGACCAGCGCGCGGAACGCCGGGTCCAGCCTGTCGCGCGGTTGGGGCAGATCGACGCGGATTTCGGCCGAAACCCGCCCTGGATTGGCCGAAAACACCAGAATACGGTCGCACATCAGCACCGCTTCCTCGATATTATGCGTGACGATCAGCATCGCCTTGATCGGCATCCGTCCCTCAAACCACAGGTCGAGCAGATCGGTGCGCAGCGTCTCTGCGGTCAGCACGTCGAGCGCCGAAAACGGCTCATCGAGCAGCAGCAGCGCCGGATCGACCACAATGGCGCGGGCCAGACCGACGCGCTGGCGCATGCCGCCCGACAGTTCCTTGGGATAGGCGTTTTCGAACCCGTCGAGGCCGATTAGATCGATCGCGGCAATGGCGCGTTCGCGGCGGGTATCGGCGGGCACCTTGCGAGCCTCCAGCCCCAGCTCCACATTCTCCAGCACTGTCAACCACGGGAACAGCGCGAAGGTCTGAAACACCATCGCGATGTCGGGGTTGGTTCTGGCGTCGTCGCGGGCGAAAGTAACCGTGCCCTCGTCCGGGTGGATCAGCCCGGCGATCGAGCGCAGCAGTGTCGATTTGCCCGAGCCCGAACGGCCGAGCAGCCCGACGATTTCATTCTCATAGAGGGTGAGGTTGACGTCATCGATCACCGGCGCGCCGCGCTTGGCGGTGGCGCCATAGTAATGCCGCAGGTGCTCAACCTCGACGAGAGCGCGTGGGGCTGGCTTGGCGGGCGTGCTGGGCATGGGGGCTTCTGGCGCGGCTCTGCCGGTTAGGCAAGCCGCAACCTGCGTTCGCCATAGGCATAGAGCGGGCGCCACAGCACGCGGTTGAGGCTGACCACGAAGATCGACATCACCGCAATGCCCAGTGCCACGCGCGGATAGTCGCCCGCCGTCGTCGCATCGGCGATATAGGCGCCAAGGCCTGTGGCAGAGAGCTTGTCATGCCCCCATACCACCGTCTCGGTCACGATGCTGGCGTTCCAGCTGCCCCCGCTCGCGGTTAGCGCGCCGGTGATGTAATAGGGGAAGATCGCGGGCAGCACGACCTGACGCCACCACAGCCAGCCCTTGACCCCAAACAGCCCCGCCGCCTCGCGCAGATCATTGGGGATCGAGCTGGCCCCGGCGATCACGTTGAACAGAATATACCATTGCGTGCCCAGAATCATCAGCGGCGACAGCCAGATCTCGTGGTTGAGATGAAACCGCAGAATGGCGATCACCGCAAAGGGGAACAGCACATTGGCCGGGAACGCCGCAAGGAATTGCGCCACCGGCTGGAACTTCTCGGCCCAGGCCGGGCGCATCCCGATCCACACGCCTACGGGGACCCAGAACAGGCTGGCGAGCGCGATCAGCACCAGCACGCGGATCAGTGTGATGCAGGCATAGAGCGCGGCCTTGACGAAATCGCCGAGCGCGAGGCTGTGATGAACATAGTCGAAGATTGCCCATGCCGCCGCGATCACGCCGATGGCTACGATGAACTTCCACGCGGTTTCGGCCAAGGGTCCGGGTGCGGCGGCAGGGGCTTTGGGCAAGCGGCGCTTGCCGCTGTCGAACCACAGCAGCACAGTCGCGGGCCACTCGAACACCGCGAACACATATTGGAACAGCCGGTTGCGGCGGAACAGATCATAGGCCCAGCTTTGCGGCTGATCGGCGCTGGCGGTTTGCTCAAAGCGGAAACGGTCGGCCCAGGCGACCACCGGGCGGAACACCAGCTGATCATAGATTAGGATCACTACGCCCATAGTCAGAACCGCCCAGCCGACGCCGTGAAAATCGCGCCGTTCGATCGCCAGCGCCAGATAGGAGCCGACGCCGGGCAGGGTGACGGTGGTGTTGCCGATGGTGATCGCTTCGGCAGCGACGATGAAAAACCACCCGCCCGACATCGACATCATCGCGTTCCACACCAGCGCCGGGGTGGCAAAGGGCAGCTCCAGCCTGAGGAATCGCCGGACAGGTGACAGGCCAAACCCCTGCGACACCTCGGCCAGATCCTCGGGGATGGTGCGCAGCGACTGATAGAAGCTGAATGCCATGTTCCACGCTTGGCTGGTGAAAATCGCGAATACCGCCGCGCATTCCACCCCCAGCGTTCGGCCGGGGAACAGGTTCATAAAAAAGGTGAAGGTGAAGGTCAGGAAGCCGAAGATCGGGATCGATTGGAGAATATCCAGCATCGGAATCAGAATCTGCTCGGCGCGGCGGCTTTTGGCGGCCAGCGTGGCGTAGGTGAGGGTGAACAGCAGGCTGGCGCCCAGGGCTGCGAACATCCTGAGCGTGGTGCGCAGCGCATATCCGGGCAGGTTGCCGGGGTCGAGCGTGACTGGCGTCGATTGCAGCTGGCTCAGCGGCTGGGCCGCGCCCTGCGCCCCGCGCAGCACCATCACCGCAACCCCCGCCAGCAGCAGCACTGCGATCACGTCGCTGCGGCTGGGCGCGGTGAGGCGCAGCATGCGCGAGAAGGCGGGCAACTTGCGCCCGGCAGCGCCCGGCTGGCTGAGGTGGATGGGCTGGATGTCTTCGCTCATCGCCGGGCCTTGGCTATGGGGGCTGCGTCAACGGGGCCCTAGCGGGGTGGGCCGGGAAAGGCAACGCGGGTTGCGGGGCTTATTCCACCCGCGCCTCGCCGAAATGCATGGGGTAGCGGCGGCGAGCAGGCCGCCATCGCCATAGATCCCGAAGCGGAGGGCGGCGCGCTTGCCGCGCGTGGGCTCGTTGACGCCAACCGCTGCGGCGACGCGGTGGAAGGCGCGATCGGGTTTGAAATCCAGCCGCGAATTGGCCACGGCGCAGGCGAACAGGTGGACGCGGGCCTGCCTCATGCCGGCGCCGCCTTGCAGAATTGGTCGATATAGTGCTGGTGGCTCGGCATGCGCCCCGCCTCGGCGGTCATCGCGGCCTTGAATTTGTCGAGCCACGCGCCGCTGTTCACGTCGCGATAGCGTGCGACCGGGTCGATCGCTGCGGGGATATTGCCCTGGCCGATATGCACCGCGGTCCATGATGCGGCGCCGAACAGGTCGAAATCATGCTGGATCAACCGGCCATAGCGGCGGAAATGCTCGATCTTGAGCTTCAGCGTGTCGGGGATATCCATCGCCGCGCAGGCGCGCCATAGCGGCTCCTCGCGCCGGGTCAGGTGGTAGTGGAGGATCAGGAAATCGCGGATCCGCTCAGTCTCATTGGCGGTGGCGCGGTTGAATTCCGCAGTTACCAACGGATCGAAATCGCGCGTCGGGAACAGCGCGATGAGCTTGGCGATATTGGCCTGGACCAGATGCAGACTGGTCGATTCAAGCGGCTCCATAAAGCCGCTGGCGAGGCCGATAGCGACGACATTGCGGTTCCATGACGCTTTGCGCCGGCCCGTTGCGAAGCGCAGCAGGCGCGGTTCGGCCAGCGCCTTGCCATCGAGGTTGGCGAGCAGGACCTCGCGCGCCGCATCCTCGCTGATATGCGCTGAGGAAAATACATAGCCATTGCCGGTGCGGTGTTGCAGCGGGATGCGCCATTGCCAGCCGGCCTCGCGCGCGGTGGACGTGGTATAGGGCGTGAAATTGGCCGATTTGACGCAGGGCACCGCCAGCGCGCGGTCGCAGGGCAACCAATGGGTCCAGTCCTCATAGCCGGTGTTTAGCGCCCCCTCGATCAGCAGGCCCCGGAAGCCCGAGCAATCGAGGAACAGGTCGCCCGCGAGCACGCGGCCATCTTTGAGGGTGACGCTTTCGACCAGGCCGGTCTCGGCATTTTGCTGTACCGAGGCGATCAGGCCCTCATGCCGGATCACGCCGCGCGCCTCCGCATATGTGCGCAGAAACGCCGCATAGAGCCCTGCGTCGAAATGATAGGCATAATCATGCGTGCTGGCGATGTTGCGGGCGTCGGCCATCGGCGGGGCAAAGCGGTTCTGTTTGGCCACCGCCCACGCCATGCAATATTCGTCCAGCGGCGCGGCGCGGCCGGCCTCATGCTCGCGCAGCCAGTGCTGATGAAAGGCCACGGTGTCGAAGGCTTTGCCGAAACTGCCGAACGGGTGGAAATAGGCACTGCCGCGCTGCGCCCAATCGACGAAGCGGATGCCCAGCTTGAACGAGCCCTGCGTTTCCCGGACGAAATCCTGCTCGGCAATGCCCAGCATCTGATTGAACAGCTTGATCGGCGGGATCGTCGCCTCGCCAACCCCGACGGTACCGATTTCCTCCGATTCGACCAGCGTGATGGTGCAATCGCGGGTCAGCGTATGGGCCAGCGCCGCCGCGCTCATCCACCCTGCCGAGCCGCCGCCGACGATGATGATCGAGCGGATACGGCGGTCGGCCCCGGGGGTTTGGGGGGCAGGGTTGGTCATGCGGATACCTCTCCCAGTCTTCTTAACAGACTGTCGTCCTAACAAACAAAACGGGCGGGTGCAGCGTCGAAACACTGGCACCCGCCCGAATTGCCGCCTTGATTGTTAGCCTCCGCGATTTGCCGAGGCCATCACATCACTGTCAGAAGGTCAGGCGAACCGAGGCCTTGACCGCACGGCCCTGCGCAACCTGGGCGTTCACCAGCGTGTTGCTGCTGCCGCCCACAAAGCCCGCCGGGCCCTGCGAGGCATAGGCGTTGAACAGGTTGTAGGCTTCCAGGCCCAGCTGAATGTGGTTGAACGGACGATACTTCAGGAACGCCCCGAACACCGCCGACCCGGCATAGGTGTTGCCATCGCCGCCCAGCGTGCTGGTCTGGCCGTCAACGCTCATGCCGATCTCACCCAGTTCGGTGACATTGTAGCTGGCAAGCGCGGTGTAGGTCAGGTTGGGGATATTCGCCGACTTCACGAAAGGCAGCGTCTGATTACCCTGAACCTTCGAGTGATCGTAGGTCGCGCTCAGCAGCAGGTTGAAGCCGTGGTTGCGATAGGTCGTGAACAGCTCGATGCCGTCATCCTTGTAATTGCCCGAGACGGTGCAGGTGGTGGCGGCATGACCCAGGAGCTGGGTGCAGACCACCGCGTTGATCTCCGCCGACGAGATCTGGTACTTCGAGTAGAAGCCAGTCAGCTCGACGGTGTAGTGACCCCCCAGCAGCGTCCCACGGTTCTTCAGGCCGATTTCATACTGCGTGACCGGGAAAGCCGAGTTGGCCTGACCCGCCGCATTCAGCGTACCGTCGGCGTTGAAGTAGCCGTTGTTGGTGGTACGGTCGGCATTGAAGCGCACGCCATGCGAGTAACGGGCGAACACCGACAGGTCGGGAACCACCTTGTACAGCGCGCCCATCGAGTAATTGGTGGCATGCTCGCTGAAGTTGATCGCGTTGACCGGACCGTCGTAGCCGAGCTGCGGCACCAAGGTGGTGACCTGCAGGCCGGTGCGCGGATCGGTCTGGACCACCTGGGCGGTGCGGACCACATTGCCCGTACTGCCCTGAGCCGAACCCGACGCCTGGAAGAATTCCTCGCGGATCGAGCCGTCGAGGTTCAGGTTGCCGATGTCCAGGATGAGGTTGGCATAGGGTGCATTGTCGGTGAAAGTGGCGTCGAACTGCTGGTTCCAGCCGGCGTTGAACTGGCTCTGACCGCCGACCGCGAGGAGGTTGCCCGTGCCGTTGAGGCCGCTGACCAGATCGAGCTCGGCCGGGTTGACGCCGGTCGCTTCATTGAGCGAATTGTTCGAATGCCAATCCTCGGCAATCCGCTGCGAGTAGTAGAAGTAGCCCAGCTTCAGGTCGACCTTCACGCCATCCATGTCGGTCTTGTAGCTCGCCTTCAGGTCATTCGCGATATGATCCATGTGGTTCATATTGGTGTGAACCGACGCGCTGTTGCTGACATATTGACCGGTGAAAACATGGCCGGCATTCGGCCCGTTGGCATAGATGATTGATTGACCCGGCTGCACCGCGCCCGAGGTGAGCCCGACGCCATAGAATTGCACGTCGAACGCGCCCTTCATGCGTGCCAGACGGGCATTGTCGTCGACGACCAGCCCGTTGCCGAAGTCATAATGGGTCTGGAACTGCACCATCTTCTCGTTGGTGCGAATGCCGTCAAGCGGCTGACGGGCAAGGTTGCCCGCAGCATCAGAGAACAGCGCGCCCGAGTTCAGCGCCGAATAGCCGGGGGCCTGATTGCGGGCATCGCACAGCGTGCTGGGGCCGATATGGCTGACATTGGTGCCGCTGAGCGTGGCGCTGCTGACGCAGCCATTATAGCTCGGTTCCTGGGTGTCTGCCACCTTGAACAGCATGCGGATGAAGCCCTTGCCGTCGGCAAATTCCTTGGTGATGTTGCCCTTGAGCGAATAGGAATTGCTGACGTTATAGGCGGCATGCTCGATGCCATGGCCGACGTCGTAATAGCCGCCGACGTTGAAGTAGGTGGTGTCGTTGAGGCTGGTGCCATACCGGAAGTTCGCCTTGGTGTAGTCGTAGTTGGTGCCCTTCTCCAGCTCGACGAAACCGCCTTCGTTGCGGCCGGTATAGCTGACGTGGTTGAGCACCGCGCCGATCGCCTGCGAGGCCAGGGTGGAGGCGGTGCCGCCACGGATGGCTTCGATCCGCTCATCGGTCGGCATCGGGTGGGTCCAGTAATCGTTGTTACCGAACTGAATATCACCGAACAGCACGGTCGGCAGGCCATCTTCCTGCACCTGCACGAACGGCGAACCACCGGTCGGGGTGCGCAGGCCGCGAACGCCGATGTTGGAATTGCCGCCGTCACCCTGGGTGCCCGCAACCTGGATGCCCGGGATCAGGCGGTACAGCTCTGCGGTGGAGGAGGCGTTGAAATTCTGGACATCGGCCTGGTTGATCGAGCTGATCGAGGTCGAGGTGTTGAGCTTGGTGCGGTTACCCGAGGAAGCGGTCACCACGATAGTGGCCAGCGTATCGTCAGCGGCGGCGGCAGGTGCGGCTGCCTGGGCAAATGCCGGCGCGGCGAATGCCGTCGCCATGGCGACCGCAGACAACGACACACATGTGCCGAACACAGAAATTTTCATCATGTCCTCCCTCAGGTAAACTTTGTTTTTCGCAGAACCACGAATCGGATTTACCGAAACATAGTTCTGGCGAGCCCTCGTTAGAGGCGTGACAATCGATTGCAAAGACAATTTGATCCGAATTTGGATTAATGTATTCGGCATTCGCCGGGGCGTGGCGTTTGTGCAACAGTGGCGGCTGGGGAGAGGCGCGAATGCATCATGCGGCAGACGCGGGCGATTGGCTGGCGCGGGCCACCGTGCTGCGCGAAGAGCAGCGGCTGGGCGATTGCGCCGCCGCGCTCGACCGGGCGTGGGCCTTTGCGCCCGGCGATGCGCGGATCGCGTTTTTGCGGGCGCAGACTGCCTACGAGCTGGGCCTGCCTGCCGCCGCGCTGTTTGCCGAGGCGATGCGTCTGGCGCCCGACAACCGCGACGCGCTGCGCAATCGCGCGCTGGCGCTGGCGGCCGAGGGGGCGGCGGTGCTGGCCGACGCGCTGTTGACGGCGGCACTGGCGCAGCAGCCGGGCTGGCTGGAAGGGCACCGCGTGCTGGCTGCGCTGCGCTGGACCGGGGGGCAGGCGGCGACTTTCGATGCCGGACTGGCAGCGGCGGCGCGGGCGCATCCGGGCGAGGGCGGCCTTTGGCTCGGCTGGTTCAGTGCGGTGGCGCAGCATCGCGACTGGCCCCGCGCGACCGCGATCCTGGACGAAGCGGAGCGCCATCTGGGTGCGGCGCGCGCGCTGGCCACCGGCAGGCTGTTCGTCGCGGGGGAATCGGGCGATCTGGCCGCGGCGGAGTGTCTGCTTGCGGCGCTGGGCGAGGGCGATGATGCTTTCGTTACGCTGGCGCGCATCCGTTATCATTTGCGGCGCCGCGATCCGACACGGGCGCTGGCGGCGGCATGGCCGCATAGTGCCACCTCGCTGGCGGGTCAGGTGTGGCCCTATATTGGCACTTGCTGGCGGATGCTGGGCGATGCGCGGGCCGATTGGCTGGACGCGGGGGGGGCTTTGGTGGGCGTGGTCGATCCCGGCCTGTCGGCGGGGGAGCTGGGCGATCTGGCGGTATTGCTACGCGCGCTACACACCGCGCAGGCGCCCTATGCCGAGCAATCGGTGCGCGCCGGCACACAGACCGACCGCTCACTGTTGCTGCGCCATGAGCCGCTGTTGCAGCATGCGCGCAGCGCGTTGATGACGGCAATGGCCGAATTCGTGCGCGGTCTGCCGCCGCATGATCCGGCGCATCCGGTGCTGGGCCGGCGGCACTTGGCGGGCGCGCCGGTCGACTTGCGGATCAGCGGCAGCTGGTCGGTGCGGCTGGGGCCACGGGGCTTCAATGTGGCGCATAGCCATCCCGCCGGCTGGCTGAGCAGCGCGTTTTATGTTGCGCTGCCTGGGGCGGCGCAGATGGGCCCCGCGCCGGCCGGGCATCTGGAACTGGGCGCACCGCCTGCCGAGCTGGGGCTTGCGCTGCCGCCCACCAGAACGATCGCACCGCGTGCCGGGGCGCTGGCGATTTTCCCCTCGATCACCTGGCATGGCACTGTGTCCATTGCGGCGGGCGAGCGGCTGAATATCGCTTTCGACGTGGTGCCGGCGCGCTGACGGCGCGGCGCAAGTGCAAGCGGTGCTGCCGATGCCAGTTGCCAGTCAGTGCAAAGCTTTGCATACCCTGCACCAGCTCGCGGCTCCGGTTTCTGTCCGGCCTTGCCATTGTGCGCATGTCCAAGCAATCAGGCGGAGCAAAGCCGTGACCCGTATCCGCAACATCAAGCAACTGGCCGATCTGGCCGGGGTGTCCACCGGCACGGTGTCACGGGCGCTGGCCGATTCGCATCTGATCAGCGCGGGCACCCGCGCGCGGATCAAGGCGCTGGCCGATGAGCATGGCTATCGCCCCAACATCATGGCGCGCAATCTGCGGATTCAGCGAACCGGCGCGATCGGTGTGCTGATCCCGCTGGGGCATCAGACCGGGCAGCATATTTCCGATCCGTTCTTCATCACCATGCTGGGCCTGCTGGCCGACAGCCTGACCGAGCGTGGCTATGACCTCCTGCTCAGCCGGGTGATCCCGACCGATGGCGGCTGGCTGGAGAAGGTCGTCGATTCGGGCCGCGTCGATGGCCTGATCGTGATCGGTCAGTCGGATCAGGCGGACGCTTTGGACAAGGTGGCGGCGCGCTATCGCCCGATGGTGGTGTGGGGCGGGTATCAGGCGGGGCAGGTGCATTGCTCGGTGGGCTCGGACAACCGGCTGGGCGGCGACATTGCCGCAACCCATCTGATTGAGGGCGGATGCCGGCGCATCGCGTTCTTTGGCGATCCGCGCGCGTTGGAGATCAGCCAGCGACTGCAGGGGTGCCGCGATGCGATGGCGCGTGTCGGCCTGACCGACGGGCCGACCGTCCTGCCCGCGCAACTGGTGGCCGAGGCGGCGCATCCCGACATCGCGCGGTTCCTCGGCGATTCGTCGCAGCGGCCGCAAGGCATCGTCGCGGCCTCCGACGTGATCGCGATGAGCGCGCTGAGGGCGCTCGCCGAATATGGCGTGGCGGTGCCCGATGACATCCGCGTGATCGGTTTCGACGGGCTGGCGATCGGTGAGCAGACGGTGCCGCGCCTCTCAACCATCCGGCAGGACCTGACGCGGGGCGCGGAGCATCTGGTGGATATGTTGCTGCGGCGGATCGGTGGCGACGATACCGAGTCGGTGGTGATGATGCCCGAACTGGTGGTCCGGGCTTCGAGCTGACCGGATTTCAGGCTAAAGTGTCAGGGCCAGCGCGCCCAGCAACCCCGAATTGCCGCCAAGGCCGGGCGCGACAATGATCTGCGCCGGGTCACCGACGAAATAGCCCGCGCCCGATGCCGTGGCCGCGCAGCGCACCGCCTCGATCAGGCCGGGCGTGCCCATGACCCCGCCGCCCAGCACGATCCGGGCCGGGGCCATGACCGCCTGAAAACTGCACATCGCCTGTCCCAGATACCACGCGATGATGGCATGGCCGGGGTGGTCGGGGCCGAGTTTGGACAGCGATTGCCCCCAGCGCGCGATAATCGAAGGCCCGGCCGCGACCCCTTCCAGACAGTTGCCGTGGAACGGGCAGGCGCCGGCAAAATCGGTGTCGTCCTTGTGGCGCGGCATACGGATGTGCCCCATCTCGGGGTGCGACAACCCGCGCAGCAACGCGCCCTCCGCCGTGACGAAACCGCCGCCGACCCCGGTGCCGACGGTGAGATACAGCGTCGAATTCGCCCCAACGCCCGCCCCACCCGATCCTGCACCCCAGCGCGCCTCGGCCAGCGCCGCGCCATTGACGTCGGTATCCACCGCGATGGGGCAGCCAAATGCCTGGGCGAAGGGGCCGACCAGATCGGCATTGGTCCAATGCGGTTTGGGCGTGGCGGTGACATGGCCCCAATTGTGCGCGGCGCGGTCGAGCTCCAATGGGCCGAACGAGGCGATACCGATGGCGTCATAAGCCGGCGCCGCTTCGCGCAGCCAGGCCACCGCCGCGCTCAGCGTTTCGGCCGGGGTGGTGGTCGGAATCTGGTGGCGCGCGGCGATTTGGGGGGCGGCGCCGGTGGCCGGGTCATACTCGCTGATGCCCAGCACGAATTTGGTGCCGCCCGCCTCGATCAACCCATAGCGCGCCATGCTCATTCCTTTGCGGGCCCGATGATAGCCCGCGTCCCATCGAGAACGAGGTGGAAGCGCGGCGAGGGGGTTGCACCAAAATGCGCGCGGCGCCATGCGGCATCATCGATCTGACCATTCAGCGGGACCTCCACCAGATCGGCAAATCCGGCGACCGAAAGATCGTCCGATACCCACCAGCTATAGGTCTGATACGGCGCCTCCTCCGGGTTGCTCGCGACCAGCCCGGTGCCATTCAGCGGAACCCACGGCCCGGTGATCGCGAGCGCGGCCATGCCGTACAGTCCGGTCGGGCCGGACGGGCCATCGGGGGCGAAGACCTTGCGCTGGGTCGACCAGAACAGGTAATACCGCCCATCCCGTTGAATGACATGCGGGCGCTCCTGCTCATTATTGAGCCCATCGGCGGTGACCAGTGGCGGCATCAGCGTCCAGCGGTCGAGGCTGGCATCATCGGCGCGGGCAATGCCGATGCAGCCGTTGAAGGCGCTGGGCGAGGGCTTGTGCGATCCGGTGAACAACAGATATGTCGCGCCGTCGGCCGGGTCGCGGAAATGCGCCGGGTCGCGGAAGCCTTTGATAAAGCCGGGGACACCTTCGTTCTGCGTGACCAGAACATAGTCCCGGTTGTCGGAGGCAAAGCTCTCCACCGGCACGGTCCAGCCGGCGATGCTGGCCATGCCATCGGTTACGCTGAGGCGCCCGCGCGTCTGGAACACGCGCTGGGCAAAGCTGGGACTGGCGTCACCCGGCAAGCCCGCCACGGTGTAGAACAGTGTGACGACCCCGCCCGCCGGATCGTAAAGCGCCGAACCGGCCCATTCGCGGCCGCCGGGGTTCAGCCCATCGGGCAGCGCATCGCCGCAATCGCGCCATGCGCCGTCGCACTCGGTCATCAGCCGGATGCGCGCGATGTTATGGCGCGCATCGGGATCGGCCAGTGCCGGGGCCGACAGCACGAACCACACCGCCCAGCCGCCGAACAGCGCGGTGACGCCGTCCGCATTCTGGAGCGGCCACATATCCCACAGATCGATTCCGGGCAGGACGGGCGGGATCGAGGCGCGGCGGACCAGTGCGATGGTATTCTCGGCACGCGGCGTGATCGCAGCGACATGCTCGGGCAACCAGAGCGAGGTTCGGGCGTCGGGTGTCTGGCAATTCACAGGCTCAGCATCCTCTGCGCACGATGATGGAGGGCGCCATAGGGTTCGCGGCAGGCAATATCAACAATCGTTTGCATAACATTACGTAAAAGGATCGGAGCGCCGGCGCAGTCCGATACGGTCGCGATCCTGATCGGCGGCGCGTTGCCTGATGGCGTGCTACTGGTCGGCCCTGCCGTTAATGCCGCCACATGCGCGCGGGGGATAACCGGCGAACAGATTGCCTCATACCGCGTGGTCAGCCATTGCGCCGCCACGGCCAGATCGTCGCGCGCCACATCGGTCCGGTCGGCGGGGTCGAAGGTCAAGCTGCCGTCAGCTCCCATAGCATCACGTCCTCCCCCGGCATCGGCGGCATGGGGAGGCCGACGCTGGCCAGCCATGCGCCCGAGGCCATGAACGTCTCGGCGCCGTCGCGGCTGACACGATATTGCCGGGCCCGGTCCAGCATCGGCAGGCGCAGATGCGGCTGGTGACGCTGGGTGGTGGGCTGGGTCCGGGTGACGTGCAGCAGCAGCGACGCGGGCTCACCATGCGCCTGCCACACGATGTGATCGGGCGTCTCACCCTGCCATACCCTGCCGCGGTGAAAGCGGTGGCGCAGGCGTTTGTAGCGCGCGATGTTCTGGGCCAGTTCGGTGGTTTCGGCCTCGGTCAGCTTGCGCAGATCCAGCTCGACGCCGAAATGGCCGGGCGTGGCGACCCCGGCGCGGAACGCCATGCCCTGCATGCGCCCGGTCGAATGCGCGAGGCTGGCGCCGACATGGCTGCCCATGATCTCGGGCGGCATGAATTGCAGGAAGCCGCGCTGGATCGCCACGCGCGATACCGCGTCGATACAGTCGCTGGCCCAGAAGCGGTGCGTATGCGTAATGATCCCGGCGTCGATGCGCCCGCCGCCGCCGGCGCAGGCCTCGATCTCGACCATGGGGAAGGCAGCGCGGATGCGGGCCATCAGCGCGTAGGCGCCGTGCACCTGACGGCGGTACAGCGCCTGTGCCCCCACAGTGCTCAGGTCGCGGTTGTGGTCCCATTTGAGGTACGCAACGCGCAGGGTTTCGAGCAGCGCCGCGATCCTGCCGAACAGATAGTCGCTAACCTCGGGCCGGGTCAGATCGAGCACCAGTTGATTGCGCGCCGCCAGCAGTGGCCGCCCGGCGATCGACAGCGCCCAATCGGGATGGGCGCGATAAAGGTC
Source organism: Sphingomonadales bacterium (assembly GCA_025356275.1). Lineage (GTDB taxonomy): Bacteria > Pseudomonadota > Alphaproteobacteria > Sphingomonadales > Sphingomonadaceae > Novosphingobium. The sequence continues at coordinate 14,161 of JANXUK010000097.1, forward strand.
GCTGTCGGGGCTGAGCATCTCGGGCTCCACCCACAGCCCGAATTCCATACCGAGGCCGGTGACGTGATCGGCCAAGGGCGCGAGGCCATCGGGATATTTGCCCGCATCCGCCCACCAGTCGCCCAGCCCGGCATCGTCGCCATTGCGGCGATGAAACCAGCCATCGTCGAGCACGAAGCGCTCTATGCCGATGGCCGCGCCGGCGGTGGCGAGGTCCTTTAGTGCGGCCTGATCATGGGCGAAATACCAGCCTTCCCAGGTGTTGAGGTGGACCTTGCGCGGGGTCATCTCGCCTTTGGGCCACTTCATCCGCGCACGGATCGCCTTGTGGAACGCCTGCGCCACACTATTGGCGCCCTCCGCCGAGCAGGTGGCGAGCAATTCTGGCGTGGTGATGCTGGCGCCGGGGGCCAGTCGCACCTCGCCCGGGGCCAGCCATTCGCCCATCTGCCAGTGCCGGCGGCCATCGTCGCACCATTCGATCTGGTTCACATGATTGCCCGACCATGCCAGCTGCGCGCCGAATGCAGTGCCGTCGGCGCAGGTCACCACCGCGCCGGGGAAGCAATCATGCGAGGTCAGGCCGCGCCGGTTCTCGCGCCGCCATGTCGAGCGGGAGAGCGCATCGTCCAGAGCCACGAACTCACTGTTGTGCCGGCCGGAGAAAGAGCGGACGCTTTGCGCATCCTCGGGCAGCGGCACATTGCCGGCGGCAAGCCACTGCACATCGAGCACGCCGTCGCCAACGTTGCTCAGCGTGGTGGAGAGGGTCAGCGTGTCGGTGGCAGGGTCGAGCCGGGCGGTGATAATCGCGGGGATATGCGCCACATCATCGCTGAGGTGGAAGCGCAGAGTATCGCTGCCGACCGGCTCCACACGCGTCGCCGTGGTCGCCTGTGCCCAATCGCCGCCGCCACGATGCGCCAACAGCGCCGAGGCACCGAACCAGCCGAGGCCTACGCCGGGGAACACCGACAGCGGCTGGTCGAAATGGAGCGAGAAGCTGGGCTCGGGTCGCTGCGAGCGCAGGGCGGCGGGGGGCATCGCGCCATCGGGCAGGCGCGGACCCCAGTAACGCCACAGCGGGCCCTCGCCGGGGGGCAGTTCCCAGATCGCGGTACAGTTCCGGCTGTGCAGGCAAAGATACTCAGGGGGCGGCAAGCACGGGGTTCCCTTGGGGCGCTTTGACCCACAGCATCGTCACCGCCGCGCAACCCATCAGTAGCCCGGCAAACACCATCGCATGCGCCGCGCTTCCCCCCAGCAGGCCATCGAACAGCCACGGCATCGTTGCGGAATTGAGCAGCATCGGCGCGCAGATCATCACGTTGAACAGCCCCATGTAAACCCCGGTACGCTCGGGCGGGATGCTGCTGGCCAGCACGATATAGGGGTTGCCCATGATGCTGCCCCAGCCGATGCCGATGCCGATCGCGGCGATGAACGGCAGAGCCGCGCCGAGGTTCAGCGTCGAGCCGGGCAGAGCGAACAGCGCCATGCCCCCGCCCATGATGAACAGGCACAGCATATGCAGCCGCGCCGGGCCCCATTTCCGCGCGATCGGCGGCATGCTGAACGCCGCGACAAACGCCACCGCATTGGCCGCCGCGCCGACCTTGCCGTAGAAGATCTGTGCATGGCCATAGGCGGCGGTGTTGGGGTCCGCGGCGCCGAACACGTTGCTGGCCACGGTGGGGAAGGCATAGTTCCAATAGACCTTCATCGCGTACCACTGAAACAGGCTCATCAGTGCCATGGTACGCATCGCGGCGGGCATTTGGGCGACTGCGCCAAAGATCTCCTCGAACACCGCCAGCGGGTTCTTGGGCATCGCGGCCAGCGCGGCGCGCTCCTCTGGCGCCAGCGGCAGTTCGGGAACGCGGCGGATCGACCAGACAATGGTCGAAAACGACAGCAGCGCGCCGAACCAGAACGACACCAGCACGAAGGCCGGAATATGCCCGATCCGCCAATCCTCACGCAGCCCCAGCCCCACCAGAATCGCCGGTGCGAGATAGGCCAGCGTCTGCGCCAGACCGGTAAAACCCGCCTGGCTGAGGAAGCCGATCCCGCGTTGATCAGGGTTGAGCCGGTCATTCACATAGGCGCGGTAGGGCTCCATCGTCACATTGTTGCCAACATCGAGCAGAAACAGCAGCGAGAACGCCATCATCAGCGCATTGGCCAGCGGCATCAGCAGCAGCCCGGCAAAACACATCACCGCGCCGGCCAGAAAATACGGCGTGCGGCGGCCCCACCGACCCCCGGTGCGGTCGGACAGCACCCCGATCACCGGCTGGACCAGCAAGCCGGTCAGCGGCCCCGCTATGTCCAACCAGGACAGCTGCGAATCCCGGGCGCCGAGATATTTGTAGATCGGCGACATATTGGCCTGTTGCAGCCCGAAGCTGAATTGCAGGCCGAGGAAGCCGAGGTTCATCTCGACGATGCGGGGTAGCGACAGGTGCGGTTTGCGGGGCGCGTCCGGCAGGTCGGCCGGTTCGATCGCGATGGCCTGAGTCATTGATCCGATCTCCCGCGCTTTTCTTGTCGGTTAATCCGTAGAAGGATTCGCGGCTGGTGCAACAATCGATTGCACAGGCTGATCGACGCGCGCCAACATAGCCTCGCTGATCGCCCACAACTGCGCCGCATCGGCATCGTTCAGCGCGGCGGGCGCAGGGCTCACCGGCGCCTTGTCATGCCAGTAGAGCCCGCTGGACCGCCCCGGCGCGGCATCGGCGGCGAGGTAGGCGAGAGTCGCCGCGCTCGCCTCTGGCGGGTCGGACGGGTTGGCGGCCATATAGGATTGAAGCGTGGGGTCGCCATGACTGGCAAAATTGCTGGCGACGCGGCCCGGGTGCATGGCATGCGCGATGATGCCGTGCCCCGCCCCGCGCCGGGCCAGTTCGCGGATGAACAGGATGTTGTAGAGCTTGGCCCGGCAATAGGCGGGCGACGATTCCCAGCTGGCCCGCATCTGCGGGTCGCTCCAGTCGCAAGGCGGGCTGACCTGATGCCCTGATGAGGACGTGGCGATCACCCGCGCCGCCGCCGCCGCCGCCAGCAACGGGAACAGGCGATGCACCAGCAGGAAATGGCCGAGATGATTGCCCGCGAATGTCGCGTCGAACCCCTCCCCGGTGATGTGTTGCTGCGCCCGAATGCCCCCGGCATTGCACAGCAGCGCGTCGATGCGCGGAGTCAGCGCGGTGATCTGCTGCGCCAGCCGCGCCGTGTCGGCCATCAGCGACAAATCGGCGGTGAGCATGTCGAGCCTCGCCCCATCTTTGCATGCGGCGGCAAGGTCGGCGTTGGCTGCGGCGGTGCGGGTGGGGTCGCGGCCCTGCGCGATCACGCGCCAGCCCGCGCCGAGCAACAGCGCAGCGGCTGCCTTGCCGATGCCGGAGCTGGCGCCGGTGATTACCGCGACGCGCTGAGGGGTTGGGGTAATGATCGCTCTCCTGTGGTTTTTATCGAAAGTTGCGGGGTTTGCCCGCGCGGTCAAGCCCCGCGCGGTCAGGCCTTGTGCGATGATTTGGCGACACCGCGTTTCAGTGGTGGACTGGGGGTGGCTTTCGCGCCGAGCGGACCTATGTTGCGGGGCCATTCACGCAAGGAACATGCGCATGCCCGTCGACACAAGCCCGGCAGCTACCGGGCATATCCAGCGTCTGGTCAGCGGCGTATTGGGCGCGGGCGCGCAGGGCGTGCTGGGCGCGCTGGTGATCGCGTCGGCGTTGGCGGAGGAGCGCGGCGGCAGGGTCAGCCGGGCCGCGGCGGCGATGGCGCTCAACGTGCTGCTGCTGGCCGATGTGCTGGCGCGGGTGCCGGCGGCGGCGCAGTATGTTGCGGCGGCGGGCAGGGTGTTGTTCGATCATGGCGCGCTGCGGACAATTGCCGGTCCCACCGGGGGCCTGCCATCGGGACATGCGGCGTTTGCGCGCATCTTGGAGCCGCTGGGCTACAGCCGGGTCGGTGAATATCCGCTGCCCCGGCTGATGATGCACGGTGCGGCGTTTGCACAGGCCGATCATTCCGAGGCGATCCCGCAGTTCTTCGTCAGCGCGCTGGATGTGGCGTTGTTGCCGCCGGATGCGCAGGCGGCGGCGGTGCGGGTTTTTGGGGGTTCGGTCGATCCTTTGGGGGTGGTTGAGAACGCCTTGCTGGCGGCAATGGCGGCGCAGGGCGCGGCGGATTATGCGCTGGTCGAGGCCGGTCTGCCGGGTCTGGCCCGCGCATTTGGCCGCCATCATCCCGAGCCTGCGCTGGCCGATTACGAGGGTCTGCTCGCGGCCTCGGCTGAGGCGGCGTGGATCGCGACCGAGGGCAATGCCTTCAACCACGCTACCGACCGCGTTCCCGATGTCGCGGCGCTGGCCGAGCGGCTGCGCGGCGACGGCTATGCGATCAAGGATGCGGTCGAGATTTCGGCCAGCGGGCGGGTGCGTCAGACCGCTTTGATCGCCGCCAAGGTCGAGCGGGGGTTTGTGGGCCACAATGGCTTGCGGGTGATGCGCGAAGTGCCCGGATCGTTCCATGAATTCATCAGCCGCGATGTCGATCCGGCCACCGGCGCCCTCGATCTGCGGTTCGATTCGGGCAACGCCACCGGCATTTTCGCTGTGACTCGCGCGGCATGAGCGGGAATTTTCGTTCGATCGATCCGGCCAGCGGCGCGGTGGTGTGGGAGGGGGGGGCGGCCTCCCCCGCCGAGGTCACGGCAGCGCTGGATGGCGCGCGCGCGGCGCTCCCGGGGTGGGCGGCGACACCCTTGGCGGAGCGGATCGCGGCGGTGCGGCGTTTTGGCGAGGCGCTGACCACGCATGCCGATACGCTGGCAACGACCATCAGCCGCGAGACCGGCAAGCCCGCCTGGGAAGGCAAGGCCGAGGTCGCCAGCATGATCGCCAAGCTAGAGACATCGATCACCGCACAGGCGACCCGCGCCGGCACACGGGCCAGCGCCATGCCATTTGGCGAGGCGGTGCTGCGGCACAATCCGCATGGGGTGATGGCGGTGCTGGGGCCGTATAATTTCCCGGGGCATCTGCCCAATGGCCATATCGTGCCGGCTTTGCTGGCTGGCAACAGTGTAGTGTTTAAGCCCTCCGAACTGACCCCGGGCGTCGGTGCGGCGATGGCGGTGTGCTGGGCAGCGGTGGGCATGCCGGCGGGCGTGTTCACGCTGGTGCAGGGCGGGCGCGATACCGGTGCGGCGCTGGTTGCGGCGGATATCGACGGGCTGTTGTTTACCGGCTCGGCCGGGGCGGGGGCGCATTTCCGGCGGATTTTTGCCGAACGGCCCAAGGTGATGCTGGCGCTGGAGCTGGGCGGGAACAATCCGCTGGTGGTGTGGGACGGGGATGTGGATGAGGCCGCCAGCATCATCGTGCAATCGGCATTCATCACCACTGGCCAGCGCTGTTCCTGCGCGCGGCGGCTGATCCTGCCGGAAGGGGCGTTTGGCGACGCCGTGGTGGAGGCGCTGGTGGCGCTGACGCAGCGGTTGGTGATCGGCGCGTGGGATGAGGCGCCGGAGCCCTTTATGGGCCCCTTGATTTCGAGCGGCGCGGCGGCGGCGGCGCGGGCCGCGGTGGAGCGTTTGGCGGCGCGCGTGGTGCTGCCATTCGGCGGGATTGCGGGGCGCAGTGCGGCGTTCGTCACTCCTGCGATCCTGGATGTCACCGGCGTTGATGTGCCCGATGAGGAGATTTTTGCGCCGGTTTTGCAGGTACAGCGGGTGCGTGATTTTAGCGCCGCCATCGCCGAGGCCAATGCGACGCGTTTTGGGCTTTCCGCCGGGCTGGTCAGCGGGGACGATGCGTTATGGGCGCGGTTTGTCGGCCAGGTGCGGGCGGGCGTCATCAACCGCAACCGGCCGACGACGGGGGCTGCGGGGTCGATGCCGTTCGGCGGGCTGGGCTGCTCGGGCAACCATCGTCCGGGGGCCTATTACGCCGCCGATTATTGCGCCTATCCGGTGGCGAGTTTCGAGGCGGCGGGAGCGGCGGGCAATTCTGACGCTTTGGCGCGGTGGTTGCGACCGTGATCAGCAGCGCCGAGCAGGCGATGATCGCCGGGATCAGCCATGACGCGATGCTGGCGCAGGCGCTCGGCTGGGCGGCGGTGAACAGCGGGACCGGCAATCTGGCCGGCCTCTCGGCGATGGCGGCGCGGCTGGCCGAGGCGTTTGCGGTGTTGCCGGGGCACGTCGAGCTGGTCGAGCCCGCAGCGGTGACTGCGATCGGCGCAGATGGCAGCGCGGTGGCGGTGCGGCGCGGGCAACATCTGGTGCTGCGGGTGCGGCCCGAGGCGAACATGCGCGTATTGCTGACCGGGCACATGGACACTGTCTATGCGGCGGATCACCCGTTTCAGGCGTGCAGCTGGGTCGATGCGGACACGGTCAATGGGCCGGGCACCGCCGATATGAAGGCCGGGTTGGCGCTGATGCTGGCGGGGCTGATCGCGTTTGAACGCAGCGGGCCGCACCTTGGCTATGATGTGATGATCAACAGCGATGAGGAGACCGGGTCGCTGGCTTCGGCGGGTTTGATCGCCCAGCTGGCCGCCGGCAAGGTCGCGGCGCTGACCTATGAGCCGGCGCTGCCCTCGGGGGCGATGGCGGGGGCGCGGCCGGGCTCAGGCAATTACGCGGCCACGGTGCGCGGGCGCGCCGCGCATGCCGGGCGCAACCCCGAGGATGGGCGCAATGCCGTCGTTGCCGCCGCCGATTTGGCACTGCGGCTGGCGGCGGCGCGGGCGCCGGGGCTGGCGATCAATCCGGCGCGGATGGACGGGGGAGGCCCCGACAATCTGGTGCCTGATCTGGCGGTGCTGCGCTTCAACATCCGCCCGGTCAGTACCGAAACAGCTGCCGGCGTGCCCGCGATGTTGGCGGCGATGATCGATGCAGTGGCCGCCGCGCATGATGTCACGATCACGCTGCACGGCGGGGTCAGCCGGCCACCCAAGCCGATCACGCCGGCGGCGGACGCTTTGTTCACGCTGGTGGCGCGGGCCGGGGCCGATCTGGGGCAGGCGATCACGCGGTCGGATACCGGCGGGGTATGCGACGGCAACAATGTCGCGGCCATGGGCGTGCCGGTGATCGACACGATGGGGGCCTTGGGCGGGGAGATCCATTCGCCGGACGAGTTTCTGCATGTGGGCTCGCTGGGTCCACGCGCCGCGCTGACCGCGCTGGTGCTTCACCGCATCAATCAGGGGGATTTCGCGCCATGAGTTTCCGGTTTCGCCCCGCGCTGCCCGACGATCTGGAGGCGATCTATGAGATGGCCAAGAGCACCGGCGGCGGCTTCACCAACCTGCCGCCCGACCGCGATGTGCTGGCCGCTAAATTGGCGCGCGGCGCGGCCAGTCTGGCGCGGGTGGAGGATGCGCCGGGCCATGATTTCTTCGTCTTCGTGCTGGAGGATGCGGCCAGCGGCAAGGTGCGCGGGACGTGCCAGATCTTTGCCAGCGTGGGGGAGCAGCTGCCGTTTTATTCCTACCGCGTCGGCTCGCTAAGCCAGGCCAGCAAGGAACTGGACCGGACGTTCCGCGCCGAAATGCTGACGCTTTCCACCGATTTCGACGGGGCCACCGAGGTTGGCGGGCTGTATCTGCATCCGGCGGAGCGATCGGGCGGGGCGGGGGCCTTGCTGGCGCGCAGCCGCTATCTGTTTATCCGCGCGCATCGGGCGCGGTTTGCGGCGCGGACCATTGCCGAGCTGCGCGGTGCGATCGACGATACCGGGGGCTCGCCGTTCTGGGACGGGCTGGCCGGGCGGTTCTTCGGGATGAGCTTTCGCGAGGCGGATGAGTTCAATGGCAAGCATGGCAATCAGTTCATCGCCGACCTGATGCCCAAGCACCCGATCTATACCGCGCTGCTGCCCGAGAGCGCGATGGCGGTGCTGGGCGTGCCGCATGTTTCGGGGCGGGCGGCGATGCGCATGCTGGAGAAGGAGGGCTTCGCCTATGAAGGCTATGTCGACATCTTCGACGGCGGGCCGACAGTCAGCTGCGCCACCGACCACATCGCAACCCTTCGCGACGCGCGCGACTATGCGGTGGTGGGGATCGGGGACGGCGGCGAGGCCGGGCTGTTGTCGGTGGGCCGGGGGATTGGATTTCGCTCGGGATTTGGCACCGCAACCGTGATGGATGGCGGCGTGGTGCTGGGCGGCGAGACTGCCGCGCTGCTGGGGTTGGGGGTTGGTGACAGCGTGACTTTGGTGGGGCGTTGATGGGGGTGGCGCGCTGATGATCGAGATCAATTTCGACGGCATTGTCGGGCCGAGCCACAATTTTGCGGGACTGAGCCTCGGCAACCTGGCGGCGACGCGCAGCGCCGGGGCTGCGGCGCATCCGCGTGAGGCGGCGTTGCAGGGGGTGGCAAAGATGCGCGCCTGCCTCGATCTGGGGCTGACCCAGGGGATTTTGCTGCCGCACACACGCCCCAATGCGGCGTGGCTGGCGGCGCTGGGCAGCGATATGGCGGGGGCGGATGCCGTCTTGCGCGCCAACGCGATGTCGGCCTCGCCGATGTGGGCTGCGAACGCGGCGACGGTGAGCCCGGCGGCGGATTGCGGCGACGGTATGTGCCATCTGACCGTGGCGAACCTCCAGACGATGCCGCATCGCAGCCATGAATGGCAGGGCACGTTGGCGCAACTCAGGCTGGCGTTGGGCGATGCGCGGCATTTTGCGGTGCATTCCCCGGTGCCCTCGCCGTTCGGCGATGAGGGGGCGGCCAATCACATGCGGCTGTGCAGCCGCCATGATGCGCCGGGGATCGAGGTGTTCGTTTATGGTGAGGGTGGCGGGGGTGAGGCTGGCGGGGGCGAGAGCGGCGGGCCGTTCCCCGCGCGCCAGCACCGCGAGGCGAGCGCGGCGGTGGCGCGGCTGCACCGGCTCGATCCGGCCCGGACCATACTGGCGGCGCAGTCGGCGGAGGCTATCGCGGCGGGGGCGTTCCACAATGACGTGGTGGCGGTGGCGAATGGCCATGTGCTGTTCGCGCACGAGCAGGCGTTCGCCGATCCGGACGCGCTTTATGCCCGCCTGCGCGCCGCTTTGCCGGGGGTGGAGATCATCATTGTGCCGGCCGGCGCGGTCAGCCTGGCGGATGCGATTTCATCCTATCTGTTCAATGGGCAACTGGTGAGTTTGGGCGATGAGGGCATGGCGCTGATCCTGCCGTCCGAGGCGCGGGACAATCCGCGGGTTTGGGCGTGGTTGCAGGGGTTGGTTGCCGGAAATGGTCCGATCCGGCGGCTGGTGCCGGTGGAGCTCAGGCAATCGATGGCCAATGGCGGCGGGCCGGCGTGCCTGCGGCTGCGGGTGGTGGCCGATCCGGCGACAGTCGATCCGCGCTTTTTGGTGGATGCGGCAAAGCTGGACTGGATCGCGGCCGTGATCGCGGCGCATTGGCCAGAGGTGATTACGCCGGAGGATCTGGTGCGCCCGGCGCTGTGGGATCAGGTGCGTGGCGCGCGGCTGGCATTGCTGGCGGCGCTCGATCTGGGGGAATTGGCATGAGTCTGGACGGAAGGTTGGCCATCGTCACCGGCGGGGCCAGCGGGATCGGCGCCGGGATTTGCGAGATGCTGGCGCGCGCCGGGGCGCTGGTAGTGGTCGCGGACATCGATGGCGCGGGGGCGGCGGCGCGGGCCGAGGCGCTGCTTGCCGATGGGCATCGCGCGGCACTGTTGCAGGTCGATCTGGCCGATGAGGCATCGATCTTGGCGGGATGCCGCGCCGTGTTTGCCGCGCATGGCGCGCCATGGCTGCTGGTCAATAATGCGGGCTTGCAGAGCCGCGAGTTGCTGCTGGAGGGCAGCGCCGCGCATTGGGATGCCATCGTTGCGGTCAACGCGCGGGGTGCCTTCCTGATGACGCGGGAGTGCGGCCGCGCAATGGCAGGCGCCAAGGCTGGGGGCCGGATCGTCAATGTCGCTTCGGCGGCTTTAATCGGTTCGCTGATTATGGGGCTCAGCGCCTATACCGCCTCCAAGGGGGCGATGTTGGGGCTTTCGATGGCGAGCGCGCTGGAACTGGCGCCGCATGCCATCACTGTCAACACCGTGCTGCCCGGCGGGGTGGGCACGCCCGGCGCGATCAATGCCGGCGGTGGCAGCGTGCCGGCGGAAGGCCCGACGCGGCGCGCGCCATTGCTGGGCCGCTGCGAGCCGGCCGATATCGCCGCAGCGGTGCTGTTTTTCGCTTCGCCCGCCGCCCGCTTCGTGACAAATCAGGTGCTGGCGGTCGATGCCGGGTGGAGCCTGTCCTGAAGGGCGGGATCTTGGTTTGCCGCGTTTTCTATCATTAGGTGATTCCACCTGACTGGAAAACGCTCTGTGGTCCATAAGGGTGCGCGCATGTTGAAAACTACCGAGAACCAGGTGCCCTTTGCGGTGACCGACCCGGAGCGGATACCCACTGCCCGCTATCACGATGCCGAATTCTATCAGGCCGAATGCGACCGGCTGTGGCCGCATGTCTGGCAGATGGCCTGCCGGCTGGAGCAGATCCCCAACGTCGGGGACTTCATCGAATATACCAACCTCGGCAAGTCGGTGATCGTGGTGCGCGCCAAGGACGGCGTGAAGGCGTATCACAACGCCTGCCGCCATCGCGGCGTGCCGCTGGCGGGGGAAGGCGCGCATGGTAATTGCAAGCGCGAGGGCTTTATCTGCCCGTTCCATGGCTGGCGCTGGAACATCGAGGGAGAGAACACCTTCGTCTATGGCCGCCATATGTTCAGCGAGCAGCAGCTCGATCAGGCCGATCTGGCGTTGCGCGTGTGCCGGGTAGAGACGGCCGCCGGCTGTGCCTTCATCAACCATGACGATGATGCGCCGGGCGTGCGCGCCACGATAGGCCCGCTGCTGGGCAATCTGGAAGCTCATGGCTCCGACGATCTGCGCGCCGAGTGGTGGTATGCGACGGTTTTGCCGGCCAATTGGAAGGTGGCGATGGAGGCCTTCATGGAAGGCTATCACGTGATGCGCACCCATCCGCAGCTCCAGAAAACTTCGCCGATGCTGTATAATTCGATGTACGGCATGGATACGGGCGGCATCGGCGCGCTGATCAACCCGAATATGACGATCGCCGAGAACATCGCCTCGCAGATCGAGCATATGCGGCTGCTCAGCGATGGTATGGCGGGTATGCTGCACGCCAAGGAGCTGGCCATTGCCGAGACGCTGGGCGATGTCCCGCTGCCCGAGGATCCACAACAGGCGGTGATGATGTGGTTCGGCATCGTCGGCGCCGAGATCACCCGTCAGCTGCAGGCCAAGGGGGAGCCGGTGCCCGACCTCAACGCGGTGGCGCAGAGCCATCCGGTGAAAGCGGTGGAATTCGTGTTCCCGCATTACTTCCTGCTGCCGTTCTTCAGCAGCATGTCATCGTATCGCATCCGCCCGCTCGGCCCCGAAAGCTGCCTGTTCGAGCTGTGGTCGCTGACCATGTATCCCAAGGGTGAGGAGCCGCCGGTGCCGATGGAGCCGACCTTCCTGCCCTATGACAGCCAGGAATTCCCGCCGATCCCCCGGCAGGATTACGCCAATATCCCGATCCAGCAAAAAGGCGTCCACGCCAGCGGCTTCGATTTCATGCGCCTGTCCAAAACGATCGAGGGCATGATCAGCAATTACAACCGGATCATCGATGGTCATCTGGGCGGGGTCGATAAGGACAAGCTGGCCAGGGCGACGCATCTGCTGGGCGGGAATTTCGACGGCAAGATATTGGACCTGGGGTTTTAAGGGGGAGTCTGTTTGCTGAAAAGCGCGAAAGGGCGCTTTTCGTGTGAAGCCTGTGCCATCCGGCGCG
>JANXUK010000005.1 GCA_025356275.1 Sphingomonadales bacterium
ATATATAAGTATGCTTGCCGGTGGGCAATTTGCAGTGTTGCAGTCGCGGTGATGTGAAAGGTATCAGTTATGTCGGTATTTCAGCAGGTGGTTCGAGCCTTGATTGAGGCAACTGTATGTAGGAAAAGCAAAGAGAACGAACGAATGAGGCCGATTGCGTACGCCATTCGCTCGACTCAAGATCGTCTGCCGCCGATCGCGAGCAGCTGTATTCTACTACTCCCTTTAATCCCCCTAATCCCAGTTTCAAGCCAGAAACGTACTCCCAATCCCGTATGCTCACACACATCTATCGCTGTGCGTCGCGGTATGCTCGTCGCCTGCCGATCGGCCCTGTTGCCGCTGGCATGAGCGACGTTTTCTTCCCCTCTCCAAACATCTCGTACACCGACACTGCAAGTGCAGTTCCTCTTATCGCCTCCCGAGTGTCCCTACCATCCAGTGTTGGTACGGCAGATCTCATGAAGTTGCTCCCTCCCGATGTCGCCACAGTGTATTCCTCTCCATCCTTGATGCTCCGTCCTCCAGAAGAAGTCGCAAAGGCTCCCCGCGTTATGGTCTGTGCGTCACATGAGGAGTACTTGGCGCTGATTCGCCGCATGGTGGACTTGGGTATGGTGGAATTCACGACTGCCCCTAAGGTTGTCAATGGTGTCTTTGGGGTTCCCAAGGATGGCAACAGCATTCGTCTCATCATTGATGCTCGTCCTGCCAATGCCGTCTTTGTGGAGCCTCCCAAAGTGCAGTTGCCCACTCCGGATCTTTTGTCCCAGCTTGTGGTTCCCGAAGGTACCCCCTTCTTTGTGGCAAAAGTGGACATTGACAACTTCTACCATCGGCTCACTCTGCCAAGCTGGATGCGCCCATATTTCGCACTCCCACCACTCAGCTCATCGGAACTAGGATTGCCTGGCTCCAAACGGCCCGTCTATCCATGTTGCACCAAAACGACATCGATTGAACAAAACAACAAAACAACAAAACAACAAAATACCACAAAATATCGAAAAACCACAAAACCAACCAGCATCCTAACACCAAACGCCCCAACATATCTATCTATGCCCCACCGCGCACTGGCGTGTGGTGCTGAAATGGCTGATCATGAGCCTGTCTATCTTCTATAGAAGGAAGCTGAAACATCAATCGAGCTTGTGCAGCATTGCCGCGATGCAACGAAGCAGACAAAGCAGCAAATGTGTGAATCTGAAGCTGCTTGGCATGTGCGAGCGACAACTGCTCATTGCGTGCTACTTGCTCCACTAACGACTCAATCAGCTTCCGGAATTCATCCACCATACCACCATAAGTCTCCATGATGGTTCCTACGAAATCATAAGACACAATACCTGCTAAGTCACGGTACTTGTTGTGCTTGTCTTGTAACATAACCTTGGCAGCAGACAAGGGCTGAGTGGATGACCGCTCCAGATGAGTTGGAGCGCATGGATGAGTGATACCCATGTCTAACATAATGCTGCGGCGCCGAGCTGCACCTGGCACGATCGTTGCATCGGGCTTGAGAAGGCGAAGTTCGGGCTCCATTGGAATATGATCCCACAGTTGGTGGGTGTTGGTGGTGTAGCCTGCTTGACGAGCCAGACGGAGAATGACATTGAGAACACCATTGTGTCGATCTGTACGAAGTTTCATCATGGGGACACAACTGTGATGGTGATGAGTTTTGGCAATGATAGTTGTAAGTTCGGTACGGCAGTGAGGGCACCGAGAAGGGATGTTGTCGGAAGGAGGGAGTGCGAGACGGGCACGGAGGAGTTGATCCCAGTCGTCGGACTTGAGAACCAGATCAGGATGGGTTGGAAGAAAACGGAAGAGGAGATTTGCATGTTTAGAGTCAGTTGAATGAAGGATGGCTTTCATAACCTTGGCCATGGTGTCATGTCGGTGGGATAAGTTGATACGGACACTATTCTTGAGAGCAGAAGTAACAAATCGTTGCAGTTGAGAAGTGACGACAGCAGGATTGCTGAATTGGCGTACCGTAGCGCTTAGTGAGAGCGGAATACGAGATGATACGTCCAAGTCAGAGTCTGTTGAGGCCAATAATTGGTGCGCAGATGCGAGTGCTGCATATGTTGATGAATTCGAATTTGAAGAAGGATCCAGTTGTTGTATGTGAGGGAGGAATGGGAGACATGATAAAAGGCAAGATAAATAGGCCACCGGAGATATGAGGACTGAAGGAGCAATGCCAAGGGCGGCAAGCAAAAGTATACGATCCTCGTCAGTATCCAGACCTGGTGGGAGTGAGTGAGATGTTGAGATGGCTTTGATGAGGTTCCTATCGAATTGCTCAAACGCCTCAAGTGCGATGGCAGGTTGAGTGATACGAGCATGGAAACCAACACCAGAGACTACACACTGACGGATAATGTGCCAGGCGATTTGAGAGGGCATTCGAGTATCAGAGACCAGTTCGAGCAAATTCTCGAATCGTGATACGGTCTTGGCAATTGCCTTCTTCATGATACCTTCATCTGAACCAACACAACCACCATGCAAGGTCATGGCACCGAGTTCGACTGAAATGCCGAGTGCCTCTGCTTGTTGAGATATGGTTTGGATGTGAGTTGGATCAGATGTTGGAATCAGAATACGACACTTGTCAGGACGTAGCACCAAGTCCCCGCGTAACAGGAGTCTTTGTTCAAACTCTTTGTACGCCTCCAAGG
>JANXUK010000012.1 GCA_025356275.1 Sphingomonadales bacterium
GCAGAGCTGCGCCCGGTCGGGCAGTTCCGCTGGTCAAACCATGTCGAGCTGGTCAGCCTGTTCGTGCGTTAGGCGCCAGGCGTTTGATCGGCGATCTGACGGTCGCAGCCTGTACCATCCCGAGTCTGTTTGATTGGCGACCTTACCGCCGCAAGCCTGTGCCATCCCGCGCCCCCTCCCGACCTCCCACAGGATACACACTGGATGGGAGGTCGCGACGGGGCGCGGGATGGCGCAGGCTTGCGGCCGTAAGGTCGCCAATCAAACAGACTCGGGATGGCACAGGCTGCGACCGTCAGATCGCCGATCAAACGCCTAGCGCCTAACGCACGAACAGGCTGACCAGCTCGACATGGTTTGACCAGCGGAACTGCCCGACCGGGCGCAGCTCTGCCAGGCGGTAGCCGGAGGCGATCAGCGTGGCGGCATCGCGCGCCCAACTCGCCGGGTTGCAGCTGATATAGACCACGCGCGCCACGGTGGACGCCGCCAGCCGCGCCACCTGCTCCCGCGCGCCGGCGCGCGGCGGGTCGAGCAGCACGGCGGCAAAGCGGTTCAGCTCCTCGGGCAACAGCGGGTTGCGGAACAGATCCCGGTGCATCGTGTAGACCGGCGCTCCGCTGCGGGCCGCAGCCGCCTTGCACGCCATATGGGCCGCGCGGTCGGCCTCGACCGCCAGCACCTTCACCCCGCCCCGCGCCAATGCAAAGGCAAAGGTGCCCAGCCCCGCGAACAGATCGGCCACCGCCGGCGCGCCCACCAGATGCTCACGCCCCAGCCAGTCCCGCGCCGCCGCGACCAGCGCCGCCTCGCCGTCCACCGTCGCCTGAAGGAAAGCGCCGGGCGGCAGCGGCACCGAAACCCCGGCGAGTGTCACGGTCACCGGCTCCGGCGCCCACAGCGCCTCCGGCCCATAGCCCTGATCGAGCGACAGGCGGGCAAGGCCATGGACCTTGGCAAAATCGAGCATCGCCTCGGTCTGCGCCAGCCCCTCGACGGTGAGGCCCTTGATCGCCAGATCGACGCCTTCGTTCGCCAGCGTCATCTCGATTTCCAGCGCCAACCGCCCGTCGCGCCGCGCCAGCAACCGCCGCAGCGGCGCGACCAGAGCGGCCAATTCGGGCATCAAAACCGGGCATTCGGCCTGATCGACGATCTGGTGCGAGCCGCCCTCATGGAAGCCCACCACCACGCGCCCGCCAACCCGTGCGGCATGCAGCGAAGCGCGGCGGCGGCTGGCCGGGGGCGACAGATGCGCCGGCGCGACAGTCCCGGCGGCGAGCTTTTGCCCGGCGGCGGCGCTGACCACGCGGGCCGTGACGAAATCGGCCAGCGCGGCATCGTCGCAATGTTGCAACTGGCACCCGCCGCAGGTTCCGTAGTGGCGGCAGACCGGCGCGGCATGGTGCGGGCCGGCCACGAGGCTGCCGTCGAACAGCACATGGTCACCGGGCGCTCCTCGCGCGATATGACGGCCGCTGGCGGTCACGCCGTCGCCGCGCGCGGCGAGGCGGATGATAGCTTCGGGGGCCAACGGGTCATCCGGCCCAAGAGGATCGGACGACCCGCTGGAGCCTTTCGGTGCCCGCGTTTTCCGCGCTGTCGGGTCTGGCGACCCGATTTGAAAACGCTCTGGCAGGTCGTCGGGCAAGCTCACAGGCAGGCCTCCAGCGCACGCGGGATCATCGCCGCCAGCGTGCCGGCATCGAACGCCGGCCCCGCCAGCCGCGCCGCCTCGCCATGCAGCCAGACGCCCTCCGCCGCCGCCGTGAACGCATCGCGCCCGCAGGCGAGCCGGCTGGCGATCACCCCCGCCAGCACGTCGCCGGTGCCCGCGGTAGATAGCCAACTACTGGCACGCGGCGCGCACAGATGCCGGCCATCGGGCGCAGCGACGACCGTATCGGGGCCCTTGGCGACAACCACCATCCCGCTTGCTGCCGCCAAGGCCAACGCGCGCGTGGGTTTGGCGCCATTAGCTGGGAGGCCAAACGCGGCTTCGAGCGCGGCGAGTTCGCCGGCATGCGGTGTCGCGATTTTGGGCGCGGATGTTGCGTCAAGGATCGCCGGGGTCAGCAAGCGCAGCGCGTCGGCGTCGATCACTAACGGACGCCCGGTGGCAATGGCAGCCTCCAGTCGCGCCTTCGCCGCTGCGCCCAATCCCGGCCCGATCAGCAGCGCGGCATAGCGCGGATCGGCCAACGCCTCCGCCAGATCGCCGGTCTCGACCACCAGCGATGGCGGCGCGGCAAGCGGGCTCTCGGCCAGCAGGCGGACATAGCCGGCGCCCGCGCCCTGCGCCGCCGTGGCCGCCAGCAGAGCTGCCCCCGGCATCACCCCGCCGATAACGCCCAGCAAGCCGCGCTTGTATTTATGCGCATCGGCTGCCGGGGCCGAAATCGCGGGGCAGCGCAACACGCGCGCCGCACCCTCCCCCTTGCCAATGCCGATATCCACCAGCCTGAGCGCGCCCATCCGCGCCGCTGCCGGTATCAGGAAATGCGCATATTTCCAGGCGCCCAGCGCGATGCTCAGGTCATACGCGGGCAATGCATCGCCGAGCAAAGCCCCGCTATCCGCCTCCACCCCGCTCGGCACGTCGACCGCGATGCCCAGCCGGTGCCGCGCCGCCAGGCCCGCCAGCAACGCCGCATGGTTGGTCCCCAGTGCCCGGGTCAGCCCGCTCCCCAGCAGGCAATCGACCCACACCTCGCCCGAGGCGTTGCCCGCCGTGCCGCGCACCTCGCCCCGGTATAACGCGCGGGCGGTGCGCGCCGCTTCGGTGCCGGGCAGCGCCGGGGCAACCACCGCCACCGCCAGGCCACGCTCGCGCAACACTTCAGCGATGACATAGCCGTCGCCGCCGTTGTTGCCCGCGCCGCACAGTACCGTCACCCGGCCCCCCGCCGCCAGGCGCCAGACATACTCCGCCGCGCCGCGCCCGGCCCGCTGCATCAGCGTATTGACCGATGTGCCGCCCGCGATCAGCGTATTTTCGGCGGCACGCATGGCGGCCACGCTCAGGATCTGGTCAGTCAGCCCGGTCATGGCCGCCCGGCGCTTTAGGCAGCATGTAACGATCCGGCCCGATGCTAATTTCGCGCCCGCGCAGCACCGCCGGGTCCCGGCCATCGGCGCTGACCAGCCGGTCACCCACCAGCCGCAGCCGGCGGAAGCCCCCGTCGCCGCTGTGCAAGATCAGCAGCTCGCCATCGGCATCATCGAAGCGCTCCGCGCTGCACCCCGGCGCCAGATCGGCGGCGCCATGCAGCGCGCAGGCGATCGGGGTCGTCAAGGGCTCGGGCGCGGCATCCTCGCCGGGGCCCATGCCGTGCGGGCAACCGGCCAGCGCCAGCACCCCTGCCAGCATGGCGAGCAGCTTGGCATGCAGCGCGCTCAACGCGCCCCGCAGGTGCGGCGCCGCCCGTCTCGCCAAGTCTACCCAGCGCGACACCGGCTCAGATGTCGGCGAAGACGTGGGTCTCCGCCGTCGCGCCTGGATGCGTTACCGCCCCCTGGCTGGCCGGGCCGACATTGCGGGCATAGCGCCACAGAGCGCCCGAGTTGTAATCATGCCCGCGCGGGCGCCACGCCTTGCGGCGTTCGGCCAGTACGTCGTCGGCGACCTCCAGATCGATGGTCCCCGCCGCCGCGTCGATGGCGATCATATCGCCTTCGAGCACCAGCGCGATCGGTCCGCCATCGGCCGCCTCCGGGCCGACATGGCCGATGCAGAAGCCGCGCGTCGCACCGGAAAACCGGCCGTCGGTGATGAGAGCCACCTTCTCGCCCATGCCCTGCCCATAGAGCGCGGCGGTGGTGGACAGCATCTCGCGCATGCCCGGACCGCCCTTGGGCCCCTCGTTGCGGATGACCACGACGCCGCCCTCGCGGATGCCGCGCGATTCGACCGCCGCGAAGGCATCCTCCTCGCATTCGAACACCTGCGCCGGGCCGCGAAACGCCAGCCGCTGCATCCCCGCCACCTTGACGATCGCGCCATCGGGCGCCAGCGAGCCGCGCAGGCCGACCACGCCGCCGGTGGGGCTGATTGGCGCCTTCACGTCATAGATCACTTTCTGATCAGGGTTCCAGGTGATCTGCTCGATGTTCTCACCCAGCGTCTTGCCGGTGACGGTCAGCGGATTGCCATCGAGGAACCCGCCGTCGAGCATCGTCTTCATCAACATATAGACCCCGCCGGCCTCAAACATATCCTTGGCGACATACTTTCCGCCGGGCTTGAGGTCCGCGATATAGGGCGTTGATTTGAATATCTCCGCCACGTCAAACAGGTCGAATGCAATACCGCATTCATTCGCCATCGCCGGCAGATGCAGCGCGGCATTGGTGCTGCCCCCGGTCGCCGCGACCACACGCGCGGCATTCTCGAAAGCGGCGCGGGTGCAGATGTCGCGCGGGCGGATGTTCTTCGCCAGCAGCTCCATCACCTGCAACCCGGCAGCGCGCGCCACCTCCTCGCGCGATTTGTAAGGAGCGGGTGCCATGTTGCTATTCGGCAAAGACAACCCGATCGCCTCACCGACGCAGGCCATGGTGTTGGCGGTATATTGCCCGCCGCACGCGCCATGCCCGGGGCAGGCGACCTTTTCCAGCGCGGTCAGGTCCCTCAGCGGGCAATTGCCGGCGGCATATTGCCCAACCGCCTCGAACACGTCGACCACGGTGACATCGCGCTGATCGAAGCGGCCCGGCAGGATCGACCCGCCATAGACGAAGATCGACGGCACGTTCAGGCGCAGCATCGCCATCATCATCCCCGGCAGGCTCTTGTCGCAGCCAGCAAACGTCACCAGCGCATCATAGCAATGCCCGCGCACCGACAGCTCGACCGAATCGGCGATAACCTCGCGGCTGACCAGCGAGCTTTTCATGCCCTGATGGCCCATGGCGATGCCATCGGTCACGGTGATGGTGTTGAAGCGGCGCGGGGTGCCGCCGCCGGCGATCACGCCCTCGCGGCAGATATCGGCCTGAAAATCCAGCAAAGTGTTGCACGGCGCGCTGTCATTTCCCGCCGAAGCGACCGCGACGAAAGGCCGGTTGATCTCCTCCTCGGTCATGCCCATCGCGTAATAGTATGAGCGATGTGGCGCGCGTTCGGGTCCGACCGAGACGTGGCGGCTGGGCAGGCGTGATTTGTCGAATATATGTGTCATGGCAGGCAGCTCCGCGTTTGCGCCGCCTTTCGGACCGAATGCCGGGCCGGTCAAGGGGCGCGGGGGCACCCGGCCTTTGCGGTTTGGCATGACGGGCGTGGCATATAGCGCAGATGCTGACGCCAACTGCCCCGATCATTTATACTGAAAGCCCCGCCCAACTGCGTTTGCAGGCGGCGATATTTGCCCTCTTGGTGGCGTTTGGACTGTGGTTTGTGTGGCAATTTGTCACGATGTCTCGTCGTCTCCCGAACGCCGCCGACACCACGATCTTTCTCGCTATTTTCATCCTCATGGGCCTGTTCGGTGAGATCGTCGCGGCAAGGCAGTGCCTCGCGCTATGTCGCCGCGCCAATGATCCGGGCTGGATAGAGATCGACACCAGCGGAATGCGGGTGAAGGGCGATAATGGGACCACCGCTTACAAATGGAGTGACCTTGGCTTGCCCATGGTTGACCCTAAGGCGATGGGGCCCGGCGGATCGGCGTTCTCAATCAACATCGATAGCACAAACAAGCAGTTGAAACTGCAAGCCAACGACTATGACGCCGATGCAGATGAGATTTGTGACGTTATCGCCGCCGCCCAAGAAGGCCGCTTGCTGCAACCTGACCAGTAGCGCAGAAGGCCGCCCAAGATGTGGATTTTGGTCACGCTAGGGGCGGGTTATGTCCTTTTTAGGGCCTTCATTCACCACTAACCTCTCACCCCAACCCCAGCGCCACCTGATTGGCGATGCGCGCCAGCCTTTCCGCCCACAGCGCCTGTCCAGCCACATCGGCGATCTGGTCCTGCCGCACCTCCAGCGCCAGATAGGGCCGGCCCTCCGCCTCCCCGTGGCGGTCCATCGTCGCGTTGAGTTCGGTGCCGGCGTAGGGCTCCTGATCACCGACGCACAGGCCTTCGCGCTCCAGCAGCGGGATCGCCAGGCACGCGGCGGCGTCATAGCGATTGTACAGCACCCCCACCTGCCACGGGCGCGCCTCATCGGGCGCGGAGGCGAGGCGCGGCGTAAAGCTGTGCAGCGAGACGATCAGCGCCGGCGGCGCCTCATCCAGCAACCGCGCCAAACCGCTGTGGAACGGCCGGTAAAACCGCGCCAGTCGGTCCTCGCGCGCATCGGCGCTGAGGCAATTGCCGGGGATCGGATGGCCATCGCTGACCAAGGGGATGATGTCATCATTGTGCTCGTCGCGGTTGGTGTCGACGACCAGCCGGCTGGTGGTGGCGAGGAAGGCCGCTATACCGGGATGCGCCGCCATGCGCTCGGCAACGCCGGCCACGCCGATGTCGATGGCGATATGCAGGCCGAGCAATTCGGGCGCGATGCCGAGGTCAATGTCGGCGGGAATGTGGTTGCTGGCGTGATCGGACACCACCAGGATTCCGCCGAACCGGGGCGTGCCTACGATACGATAGGGTTCGGGGCGATAGGGTTCGGTCACCGCAATGCTCCTGAGATTTGCCACCAGCCGGGGTGGATGCGCGCGATTTTCGCCGCCGCCCTATCGCGCTGCGCCGTGGTGTTGAACAGCGCAAAGCAGGTCGCGCCTGATCCGGACATGCGGGATAGGCGGGGGGTCAGCCCGGCCAGCACGGCCAGCACCTCGCCGATTTCAGGGCACAGGGCGATGGCGGGCGCCGCCAGATCGTTGCGCGCCACCGACCAGTCGCTCACATCGAGCGGGCCGCGATCGATCCCGTCCCAGCTGCGAAACACCGGCCCGGTCGGGCAGGCGACGCGCGGGTTGACCAGCAAGATCGCTGCGCCGGTGATGCCCTGCGCCTCGATCAGCGCCAGTTTCTCGCCAACTCCGGTGCCGAGGCACGTTTGCGACGCCACGCAGGCCGGAACATCGGCGCCCAATTCCGGGGCGACATCCGATGGCTGGGCATCGTTGGGGCGCAGGCCCCACAGCCGCGCCGCCAACCGCAACGCCGCCGCCGCATCGGCCGACCCACCGCCAATGCCCGAGGCAATCGGCAACCGCTTGTCGAGCGTGAAGGCGGCCCCGGCGGTCACGCCATTGCGCTGCGCCAGCATGGTTGCCGCGCGGAGCACCAGATTGTCCGCACCGTCCGACAGACCATCGGCAAACGGCCCGGTGATGGTCAGCGACAGCGTGTCGGCGGGCGCCACCGTCAGCCGGTCGCCTTCGTCAACAAAGGCGAACAGCGTCTCCAGCTCGTGATAGCCATCATCCCGTCGCGCCCGCACGTGCAGCGCGAGGTTGATCTTGGCATAGGCGGTTTCGGTAAGCGTCACGCCCTCACATATTCGGATAATTCGGTCCGCCCCCGCCCTCGGGCGCGACCCATTCGATGTTCTGGGTGGGGTCCTTGATGTCGCAGGTCTTGCAGTGGACACAGTTCTGGGCGTTGATCTGCAGGTGTTGTGCGCCCGGATCACCGACGAATTCATAGACGCCGGCGGGGCAATAGCGCGCCTCCGGCCCCGCAAATTCGGGAAGGTTGACACGCACCGGCACCATGGGATCGGTCAGGCGCAGATGGCACGGCTGA
This sequence comes from Sphingomonadales bacterium, assembly GCA_025356275.1. GTDB lineage: Bacteria > Pseudomonadota > Alphaproteobacteria > Sphingomonadales > Sphingomonadaceae > Novosphingobium. The sequence goes on from JANXUK010000012.1 coordinate 7,705, forward strand.
TCCTCCTCATGGTTGGTGAAGGAGAAGGACACGCTGGTCAGCCGGTCGAAGCTGATCACGCCGTCGGGCTTGGAATAGACGATCGGCTTGAACAGGTCGGAGCGCATCGTCGCGGAGGCATCGGTATGGTGCTTCAGCGCGGGGATAATCGGCATTTTCAGCACGCGCAGCCACATCTCCGCGCCGGCCAGTATCGTGCCGAATTCGCCGCCGAATTTGGCGATCAGCGGCTGGGCGTTCTGCACCAGCTTCAGCTCATCGGCGATCCAGCTGCTGCGTAGGGCGCTGTCGTATTCGCCCAGCGCGTCATGCTCACGCCCCGCCGCCACCGCCGCCGCGATCGCTTCGGCCGCCAGCATCCCGCTTTTCATCGCGGTGTGGCTCCCTTTGATGCGCGGCACGTTGACGAAGCCGGCGCTGCACCCCGCCAGCGCCCCGCCCGGAAAGGCGAGGCGCGGCACCGATTGCCAGCCGCCCTCGTTGATCGCGCGCGCGCCATAGGCGACGCGGCGCCCGCCCTCCAGAATAGCGCGGATTGCCGGGTGTTGCTTCCAGCGTTGAAATTCCTCGAACGGGCTGACCCACGGGTTCTTGTAATCGAGCGCCGTCACGAAACCGAGCGCCACCTGATGGTTCGCCTGATGATAGAGAAAGCCGCCGCCCCAGCTGTCGCTCTCCGACATCGGCCAGCCTTGCGTGTGGATCACCCGGCCCGGAACGTGCTGGTCCGCCGGAATATCCCACAATTCCTTGATACCGAGGCCATAGACCTGGGTGTTACAATCGGCCTCCAGCGCGTATTTCGCCTTGAGCCGTTTGGTCAGATGGCCGCGTGCACCCTCGCAAAACAGCGTATATTTGGCGAGCAGGTTCATGCCGGGCTGATAATCGCCCTTCTCCTCGCCCTCGCGCCCCACACCCATGTCGCCGGTCTGGACCCCGATGACGGCGCCCGCATCATCGTAAAGTATCTCGGCGGCGGGGAAGCCGGGGAATATCTCCACCCCCAGCGCCTCGGCCTGCCCGGCCAGCCAGCGGCACAGGCTGCCGAGGCTGCCGGTGTAATTGCCCTTGTTGGACATCAATGGCGGCATCACGATATGCGGCATGCCGACCTTGCCGGTCCTGGTCAGCAGCCAGTGCCAATTGTCGGTCACCGGCGTTGCGGCCATTGGGCAATCATCGGTCCGCCAGTCGGGCAGCAATTCGTCCAGCGCGCGAGGATCGAGCACCGCGCCCGACAATATATGCGCCCCGATTTCGGAGCCTTTTTCCAGCACGCACACCGTAAGATCGGCATTGATCTGTTTCAAGCGGATCGCTGCGGCCAGCCCCGCCGGCCCGCCGCCGACGATCACCGCATCATAGGCCATCGCTTCGCGTTCGCTCATCGGGGTTACCATTCCTGATCCTTCGGGAAATTGAGCCTTGAAAGCTGGGGCGGCACAGGTCAAGACCCCGAGGGTGCAAGGGGGCAATCTACAGGGCGGGACACGGGCCGCCGTTGCAGGCGATTTGTCGGCGGACATCGCCGCCGCCATGGCGTGGTGGCGCGAGGCGGGGGTCGATCTGGCCTATGCCGATGAGCCCCAGCAATGGCTGAGGGCGCAGGTGCCGGAAGACGGGGACCATGGCAATGTAGGGCCTGCGCCGGCTGCTGCCCGCGCGCCCGAACGGACGCCGGAACCGCCGCGCGCAAGGATCGGCGGCGACCGGGCCGCGTGGCCCACCGACCTGGCCGCGTTCCAAAGCTGGTGGCTGAGCGAGCCCAGCCTCGATCCCGGTCCGCTGGGCGAGCGGGCGGCGCCGCGCGGGGGCGCGGAGCCGGCGCTGATGCTGTTAACGCCGGAGCCCGAAGATGGCGATACCGCCCATCTGCTGGCGGCGATGCTGGCGGCGATGGGGTTGACGGCTGGCGAGGCCTATGTCGCCAGCGTCCTGCCGCGCCGCACGCCGATGGCCGATTGGGCCGATCTGGCCGCCGGCGGGATTGGCGCGGTGCTCGCGCATCACATCGCTCTGGTCCGCCCGCGCCGGCTGATCGCGTTCGGTTCCGGCATCCTGCCGCTGCTCGGCCACGATACGGCGCAAAACGCTGCACCTTTGGAATTTTTTAACCATGACGGGGCCACCAGGTTGTTGCCGGTGCCATTGCTGGCGGCGCGCGATCCGTGGTCGCTGCTGGACCGACCCGGGGCGCGGGCCAGTTTCTGGCGGAGCTGGCTCGATTGGACGGCGACATGACCGGGTTGACGCATCAAGGGATGACGGGCGAGTGAGTGCAATGCGCGTGAAATTCTGGGGCATCGCAACCCTGCTGGCACTGTTGCCGCTGGCTGCGCCCGCCGCGCAGGCCAATAGCGCCGCCGCCGAATATTTTCGCGCCCGCGCCGATCGCAGCGCGGTGCCCAAATTGCTCAGCGAGGAGGAGCGCGGCTGGTATCGCGGGCTGTTCGCCGCGATCAAGGCGCATCAATGGCCGCAGGTACAGGCATTACTGGCGGCGCGCGAGGGCCCGTTGCACGGGGTCGCCCGCGCGGAATATTATCTCGCTGCAGGATCACCCCGGATCGAGGCCGATGCGCTGAGCCAATGGCTGACGGTCGGCGCGTCGCTGCCCGAGGCCGAGCAGATCGAGGGTCTGGCCGCCAAACGCGGCGTGCTGGGCCTGCCAGTGTTGCCAACCGCGCAAGCGCTCACCACGTTGCCAGCCGCGCCGCGCCGCATCCTGCCGCGCAGCGCCAATGATGGCACGATGCCGGCCAGCGTCTCGGCCGCGATGCTCGAACGGATCAAGGCCGATGACCCGGTGGGCGCCAAGGTGCTGCTCGACGGGGTCGACGCACTGCTCAGCCCGCCCGCCCGCGCCGAATGGCGTCAGAAGGTGGCGTGGAGCTTCTATATCGAAAATCAGGACATCGATGCCTATGCACTGGCGGTCACCACCGGCGCTCAGGGCAGCGGGCCATGGGTCGCGGAGGGATGGTGGGTCGCGGGGCTCGCCGCCTGGCAATCGGGCGATTGCACCCAGTCCGGCGCGGCATTTGCCCGCGCTGCCGAGGTCGCGGCCAATTCCGAGCTGACTGCCGCTGCGCTCTATTGGCAGGCCCGCGCCGCCACCCGCTGCCGCATGCCCGAGACCGCCGCCGCACCGCTGCGCCGCGCCGCCGCCTATGACGAGACGATGTATGGCATGCTCGCCGCCGAACAGCTGGGCATGAAGCTCCCCGCCAGCCACTCCACCCCCGACTTCACCGCCGCCGATTGGCAGCTGCTGCGCGACAACAGCAATGTCCGCACCGCCGTCGCGCTGGCCGAGATTGGCGAGGATGGGCTGGCCGATGAGGTGCTGCGGCATCAGGCGCGGATCGGCGATCCTTCGCTGTACCTGCCGCTCAGCCGGCTGGCGCGCGATCTTGGCCTGCCGGCGGCGCAATTGTGGATGGCATATAACGCGCCCGCCGGCGGAACCCCCGCCCCGGCCAGCCGCTATCCGACGCCGAAATGGGCGCCGGCCAATGGCTGGGCGGTCGATCCGGCGCTGGTGCTGGCGCATTCGCTCCAGGAATCGCAGTTTCGCAGCGGCGCAATCAGCCCCACCGGCGCGCGCGGGCTGATGCAGATCATGCCATCGGCGGCGCGCGACCATGCGGCGCAGCTGGGCGTATCGGGCAATGCCGAGGACTTGACCCGCCCCGAGATCAACTTGGCCTTTGGCCAGCTCCACTTGCAGGCCCTGCGCGCCGCGTCTGCCACCGGCGGCCTGCTGCCCAAGGTGGTGGCGGCGTATAATGCCGGTCTGCAACCGGTGGCGCGCTGGAACAGCCAGATTCGAGATGGCGGCGATCCGCTGTTATGGATGGAATCGGTGCCCTATTGGGAGACGCGTGGCTATGTCGCGACGGTGATCCGCAATTACTGGATGTATGAGCGGCAGGCCGGCGGCCCCTCCGAAAGCCGCGCCGCGCTGGCGCAGGGGATGTGGCCGGGGTTTCCGGGGCTGGACGGGGGACGCGCGGTGCGGGTCTCGGCGGTTAGTATTGGCCGTGAAAGGACCGCGCTTGGCTATTGACCCGGAGCGGCTGTTCAAACCGATCGCCATCGCGCTGCTGACCATATCCGACACGCGCACCACCGCCGACGATACCTCGGGCGACATTCTGGCCGAGCGCATCAAGGCCGCCGGACATCGGCTGGCCGAACGCGCCATCGTGCGCGACGATGTGGGGGTGATCGCGACGCGGCTTAACAACTGGATCGATGACCGGGCGATCGATTGCGTGATCTGCACCGGCGGCACCGGCCTGACCGGGCGCGATGTGACGCCCGAGGCGCTGGACCGCGTCAAGGAGCGCGATATCCCCGGCTTTGGCGAGCTGTTTCGCTGGATCAGTTATGGCACCATCGGCACCTCCACGATCCAGTCGCGCGCGTGTGCGGTGCTGGCGCGCGGCACCTATATCTTTGCGCTGCCCGGATCGAATGGCGCGGTGAAGGACGGCTGGGACCGCATCCTGGCCGAGCAACTCGACAGCCGCAACCGGCCGTGCAACTTCGTGGAACTGATGCCCCGATTGCGCGAGGTCTAGCGGTCCGATTCTGACATTCGATACCGCTTGAGGCCAAGTCGCGCTCGAATGTCAGAATCTTTTCGGACCACTAGAAGATTTTGATTCTAGTGGATTTTACGATTTTGACATTTGCAGACCCATCCCAACCGCCAAGGGATGC
>JANXUK010000041.1 GCA_025356275.1 Sphingomonadales bacterium
GGATATTCTGTGGGAGGTCGGGCGGGGGAGCGGGTCGGCACAGGCTTCCTAAACCAAAAAGCGCCCTTTCGCGCTTTTGTCAAAAGACTCTAAAACCCCCAACATCCATCATGGAAAGTACCAGCCGTGACCGCCGCCTCCTCCGCCCCCCGCCCGCGCCGCTTTGCCGCCAATGGATCGCTACGGGGCGCCATCGATGTGCCCGGCGACAAGTCGATCAGCCACCGCGCGCTGATGCTGTCGGCGCTGGCGGTGGGGGAGAGCCGGGTGATCGGGCTGCTGGAGGGCGAGGATGTGCTGTCCACCGCCGCCGCGATGCGCGCGATGGGAGCGCAGATCGAGCGCCAAACCGGCGGTGAATGGCGCATCCATGGTGTCGGCATTGGCGGCCTGCTCCAGCCCGAGGCCGCGCTGGACATGGGCAATTCGGGCACCTCGACGCGGCTGCTGATGGGGCTGGTCGCCAGCCACGGCATCACCGCCTGCTTTATCGGCGACGCCAGCCTGTCGCGCCGGCCGATGGGGCGGGTGATCGAGCCTTTGTCGGCGATGGGCGCTGCTTTCACCGCCAGCCCCGGCGCCAACACCAGTCAAACTCTGCCGCTGATGCTGCGCGGCGCGGCGCCGGCGGTGCCTATAGAATACCGTCTGCCAGTGGCCAGCGCGCAGGTGAAAAGCGCGGTGCTGCTGGCGGGGTTAAACACGCCGGGAATCACCACGGTGATCGAGCCGATCGCCACGCGCGACCATTCGGAGCGGATGCTGGCCGGCTTTGGCGCCGAATTAACGGTGGAGCAGGAGGGTGGGGCGCGCGTGATCCGCATTCGCGGCGAGGCAGAATTGCGACCGCAGACCATTGTGGTGCCCGGCGATCCCTCCTCTGCGGCGTTCTTCATCGTCGCGGCGCTGATCGTGCCGGGCAGCGATGTGACCATCCGCAACGTCGGGCTGAACCCGACCCGCGCCGGGCTGATCGGGGTGCTGAAAGATATGGGCGGGTCGATCGAGTTTCTCGCCGCGCGCGAGGTCGGCGGAGAGCCGGTGGCCGATCTGCGCGTGCAGCATTCGGCTTTGCGGGGGATCGCGGTCGATCCGGCGCTGGCGCCCTCGATGATCGATGAGTTTCCGGTGCTGTTCGTCGCCGCCGCGCTGGCTTCGGGAACTACCACCACCACCGGGCTGGACGAATTGCGGGTCAAGGAATCGGACCGTCTGGCCGCGATGTGCGCTGCGCTGACTTTGGCGGGGGCGCGGGTGACGGAGACGGCGGACGGGCTGATCATCGAGGGCAGCGGCGGGGAACCCCTGCAAGGTACTCCTGAGGGCACTAAAGTGGCAACCCATCTCGACCACCGCATCGCGATGAGCATGGCGGTGGCGGGGCTCGCCAGCCGGGACGGCGTCGGCATCGACGATTGCCGCCCGATCGCGACCAGCTTTCCGGTGTTCGAGGCGCTGCTCGCCCAATTGGCCGGGGCGTGAGCGCGTATCTGGCCGGGGTGACGGCGTGGCTGGGGCTGAGCGCGCTTGTGGCCAATTTCTGCGGCTTTGCCGGCATGGCCTTTATCATCGCGGCCTATGCCTATGCCACCGGCGCGGCGTCGCCCAACCCGTTTGTCCAGCACGGGGTCAATCTGGCCGGCGCGGTGCTGCTGACGCTGTCGCTGCTGGTCAGCCTCAACCCGGCGTCGCTGGTGCTGGAGGGGTTCTGGGCGGCGATTGCGTTATGGGGTCTCGGCCGGGCGCTGGCGAGGCGCGGGCGGTGATCATCGCGGTCGATGGCCCCACCGCCTCGGGCAAGGGGACGATTGCGCGGGGTTTGGCGGCGCATTTCGAACTGCCACATCTCGATACCGGTTTGTTGTATCGCGCGGTGGGGCGGCAGGTGGCGCTGAATGGTGGCGATCCGGATGATGCGGCGGATGCGCTGGCGGCTTGCGGGTTCAACGATGCGCTGCTGGCCCACCCGGAGCTGCGTTCGGAGGCGACCGGTGCCCTTGCCAGCCGGGTGTCGGTGCATCCGGCAGTGCGCGCCGCGCTCTATGCACGCCAGCGGGCGTTCGCGATGCAGCCGGGCGGCTCGGTGCTGGACGGGCGGGACATCGGCACCGTGATCGCGCCCGAGGCGGCGGTGAAGCTGTTCGTCACCGCCAGCGTGGCGGCGCGGGCGCAAAGGCGCTTTGCCGAGATGGTGGCACATGGGCGGGATGTGACTTTGGCCGCGATCGAGGCCGATCTGGCAGCGCGGGATGCGCGCGATTCGGGGCGCGCCGAGGCCCCCTTACGCGCGGCGGATGATGCGATGATGCTCGACAATTCGGCACTTAACGCAGGCCAGTCCGTGGCGGCGGCGATTGCCGCGGTGGAGCGGGCCCTGCGGGGCTGAACGCCTGCGCCCCGCCCCTGCCCGCGCCGCTGCCCCCGCCCCTGGCCGCGCCGCTGCCCGCGCCCCTGGCGCCAACCCCGCCAGCCTCCGCCGCCGGCAGATCCCAATCGTCATCGGCATGCGCCGGCAGCCGGTGCGGGGCGCGCCACCATGGATGCTCGCCCTCGCTGTCCTCGACCGAAGTCACCTGCCGCGACACCAGATCGAGCGCCAGCCCGCCGCTGCGCATCAGCATCACCCGGTCGGCCTTGATCAGCGCCGGGCGGCATGGGCCGTAGAGCTTGCGCTGGGCTACCACGATATCCACCGCCGCGCAGGCCCGCGCCATGGCGCCATAGCCAACCATCGCGCTATTGCGGGCGATCAGGATGCGCCAGGGCCGCCCGCCCCGCGCCAGCTCCACCAGGCAGAAATCATGGTTGCACCGCGCCCCCGGCCAATCGGCCAGCGGCGCCAGCACGCCCGCCATCCCCGCGACCTCCAGCAGCGCCTCACGGGTGTAGGGCGTCCGCCCCTCGCGCAGCACCAGCAGCCGCGCGCCATCGGGGCTGGTGATGCCAAGGTTACGCGCGTCGCCGGTGATCAGCACGTCGGGCGCGCGCATCAGGGCCAGCGACGCCGTGGCGGCCAGCGCCGGCACCAGCCCCCACAGCCGCATCCGCCCATGCCAAAGCCCCAGCCACAGCATGCCCGCCACGAACAGCACATAGGTGCCGCCGCCCATGCTGGGCAGCAGGCTGACCGCGCCCGGCCGGCTGACCAGCCAATGCGTGACCACCAGCAGGCCCTCCAGCGACCGGCTGACCACCCACCACGCCGGCGCGCCCAGCCCCGCGATGTCCAGCACCAGCCCCGCCGCAATGAACGGCATCGACACGAAGGTCACCAGCGGGATCGCGATCAGATTGGCGACCGAACCATACATCCCGGCGCGGTGAAAATGGAACAGCGCGATCGGCATCAACGCCAGATCGATGACCATGCCCGTCAGCAGCAGCATCGCGCCATGGCGCAGGATGTGCCGCCACCACGCCTCGGCGCGCGGCGCGATGAAGGCGTGGACCGGCGCCGCATCATGCAGCGCGATGATCGCCACCACCGAGCCGAAGCTCAGCTGAAAACTCGGCCCCACGACTTCCTCGGGCCATAGCAGCATGACGCCAAACGCAGCCCCCGCCAGCAGCCGCATGCTGAGCGGCGCGCGCCCCAGCGCCATCGCCCCCAGCACCAGCAACGCCCCCAGACACGCGCGCACCGTCGGCAGATGCGTGCCGGTCAGCAGCGTATAGGATATCCCTGCAGCCGCGCCGACCCCCGTGGCCATCAGCGGCACCCGCACCCTGAGCGCCAGCCACGGAAACAGCGCCAGCAGGCGGAACGCGATCAGATAGGCCCCCGCCACCACTGCGCTGACATGCAGGCCACTGATCGCCAGAAGGTGAGTCAGGCCGGCGTCGCGCATCGCCTGTTGATCGGCCTGGGAGATGCCGCCGCGCGTGCCGCTGACCAGCGTGGCGGCGATGCCCCCCGCGGATCCCGGAACACGGGCGCGGACATGATCGGCAGCCGCGTGACGGATGCGCGCCAGCCAGTTGTCGCCAGACGCGGGGCGGACCACGGTGATGCCGCCGATCACGCTGCCATTGGCGGCCACCCCCTCGAACCACGCGCTCTGGGCGAAATTGCGCGCGCCGGGCAGCTGCGGCGCGCCCGGCGGCATCAGGCGGGCGCGCAGGCGCACCACCGCGCCTTCGGCCAGTCCTGGCTGGTCGGCGGAGTCGGGCATGCTGATCCGTACCCGAATCGGCCGGCCGGTACGCGGCTCGCGCACCGCCAGGGTGAGGCGCGCACGGCCGTCCGCCGGCATGTCATAGCGGTCGAGCACGGTGCCAATGAGGGGCGCGGCCATGATATGCGATATCGGCGGGGTGCCGATCAGGCTGCTCTTGGCCCACACCAGCCCGCATCCCGCCGCGATCAGCAGCGCCAGCGCCGCCGAGGCCTGCCGCAGGTAGGGATACCGCCCATCCGCGCGCATCAGCAACAGCGCCGCCAGCGCCGCGCCAACAGTGCCAGCGATCAGCGCCAGCCACTCCCAGCGGTTGGCCAGCGCGAACCACGCCGCGATCCCGCTGGCCAACGCCACCGCCAGCCACGGGGCGCGGTCAAACCCGGCGCCCTCAAGAATTTGCTCCGCCCGGTCAGCAAGGCTGGACAAGCGGATGCGGCTGCGCCAAGTTTCTTGTTGCAGTGCAGCGAATGCCGGGTAGGGATTGGCTGAGGTCGCCCTAGAAGTCGCCATGACGGCATAGGACAGGAAGGATTGCGGGATGGCAAGCGCTGGGTCTAGCGCAGTGACGGGACACGGCGGGAAACCCGCCGGCGTCGTCACGCGCTTTGCCCCCTCGCCCACCGGATATCTGCATATCGGCGGCGCACGCACCGCTCTGTTCAACTGGCTGTTCGCACGGGCCAATGCCGGCAAATATCTGCTGCGGATCGAGGATACCGACCGCGCGCGCTCTACCGACGAAGCCATTGCGGCAATCCATGACGGGCTTGGCTGGCTGGGGCTTGGCGGCGATGAGGCTCCGGTGATGCAATTCGCCCGCTCGGCCCGGCATGGCGAGGTTGCGGCGGCGCTGCTGGCCGGCGGCCACGCCTATCGCTGTTACCTGACATCTGAGGAGCTGACCGCAAGGCGTGAGGCGGCGCAGGCGGAGCGGCGGCCGTTCCGGCTCGTCAGCGAATGGCGCGATGCCGATGCTTCTGCGGCGCCGGCTGGCGTGCCCTATGTGGTCCGGATCAAGGCCCCGCGCGGCGGCGAAACCACGATCGACGATCTGGTGCAGGGCACGGTCACCGTATCCAACGCCGAGATCGACGATTTTGTGCTGCTCCGTTCCGACGGGACGCCGACCTATATGCTGGCGGTGGTGGTCGACGATCACGACATGGGGGTCACCCATGTCATCCGGGGCGACGATCATCTGAACAACGCCTTTCGCCAGCTGGCGATTATCAAGGGTATGGGCTGGGATGTGCCGGCCTATGCGCATATCCCGCTGATCCATGGCTCAGACGGCGCCAAACTGTCCAAGCGGCATGGCGCGCTGGGGGTCGATGCCTATCGCGATGGCATGGGCATCCTGCCCGAGGCTATGCTCAATTACCTGCTGCGGCTCGGCTGGGGCCATGGCGATGACGAGATCATCAGCCGGGAGCAGGCGGCGCAGTGGTTCGATATTGCCGATGTCGGCAAGGGGCCGTCGCGGTTTGACCTCAAGAAGCTGGAAAACCTCAACGGGCATTACCTGCGCGAGGCCGACGATCTGCGGCTGGCGGCGCTGGTGGCGCAGCGGATCGCGGGCCGGGTCGATACCGACCTGCTGGCCCGCGCAATGCCGGTGCTGAAGGTGCGCGCGCGCGATCTGAACGAACTGGCCGCCGGCGCGGGGTTCCTGTTTGTCAAACGGCCGCTGGCGCTGGATGCCAAGGCCGAAGCGCTGTTGACGGCTGAGGCGCGCGATTTGCTGGGCCGGATCGCGGCGCGGCTAGGTGCGGTTACGGGCTGGACAAGCGAGCCGCTGGAGGCCAGTTTGAAGGCCATGGCGGAGGAGCTGGGGCTTGGCCTTGGCAAGCTGGCCCAGCCGCTGCGCGCCGCATTGACCGGGCAGGCCAATTCGCCGGGTATTTTTGACGTTCTGGTTCTGCTCGGACGGGATGAAAGCCTGGCGCGCATCGCCGCACAGGCGCTCTTGCCCGCGCCGGGCCATGCATAGGGAGAATGATCGTGGGTGAAAGCGCAAAGCTCGTTGCCGGGGGTAACAAGGAACTGGACCTGCCGATCCTGACCGGCACCGTGGGGCCCGATGTGATCGACATCCGCAAGCTCTATGCCCAGACCGGGATGTTCACTTTTGACCCCGGATTTACCTCGACGGCGGCCTGCGAAAGCGCGCTGACCTATATCGATGGCGATGAGGGCGTGTTGCTGCACCGGGGCTATCCGATCGGGCAATTGGCCGAACACTCCAGCTTTATGGAGGTCAGCTATCTGCTGCTCAACAACGAATTGCCCAGCAAGACCGAGCTGTCCGATTTTTCCCGCACGATCAGCCGGCACACGATGCTCCACGAGCAATTGATGAGCTTTTACGGTGGTTTCCGCCGTGATGCTCATCCGATGGCTATCATGTGCGGCGTGGTCGGGGCGCTTTCCGCATTCTATCACGATTCGAGCGATATCGCCGATCCCCAGCACCGCAAGATCAGCTCGCACCGGCTGATCGCCAAGATGCCGACGATCGCCGCCGCCGCTTACAAATATTCGGTCGGGCAACCTTTCGTTTATCCCGATAATTCACTGAGCTATACGGGCAATTTCCTGCGGATGACGTTCGGCGTGCCGGCCGAGCCCTATGAGGTGAATCCGATTGTCGAGCGTGCGATGGACCGGATATTCATCCTCCACGCCGACCATGAGCAGAACGCCTCGACCTCCACGGTGCGGCTGGCCGGATCGTCGGGCGCCAATCCGTTCGCCTGTATCGCGGCGGGCATCGCCTGCCTGTGGGGCCCGGCGCATGGCGGCGCGAACGAGGCCGCGCTCAACATGCTGAAAGAGATCGGAACGCCCGACAAGATCCCGCATTACATCGCCCGCGCCAAGGACAAGAACGACCCATTCCGCCTGATGGGCTTTGGCCACCGCGTTTACAAAAACTACGATCCCCGCGCGACCGTGATGCAAAAGACGGTGCGCGAGGTGTTTGATTCGCTGAAAGTGTCCGACCCGCTGTTCGAGACGGCTTTGCGGTTGGAAGAACTCGCGCTGTCGGACCCGTATTTCATCGAGAAGAAGCTGTTCCCCAATGTCGATTTCTATTCGGGGATCATCCTCTCGGCGATTGGTTTCCCGACCACGATGTTCACCGCGCTCTTCGCGCTGGCGCGTACAGTGGGATGGGTGGCGCAGTGGAACGAGATGATTTCCGATCCCAACCAGAAGATCGGCCGCCCGCGCCAGCTTTACACCGGCCCGACCGAGCGTGATTATCTGCCGCTGGGCAAGCGGTAACCACGGCAGAAACGGGGGCGGATCATGGGCATTGTGAAGATCGCGGCTTTGGTGATCGGCGTGTTGGCGCTGGCGATGGGACTGTTGTGGATTGGTCAGGGGCTCGGCATCATTATGTGGCCGGCGTCGAGCTTCATGCTGGATGAGCGGCCTTGGGCGGTACGCGGAGTTGGGCTCGCGCTGGTTGGCGCGGCGGCAATCTGGTGGTCACGCCGGCGGTAACTGGGGCGGTAACTGGCCCGGTATTTAGGGCGCTGACCGGACCGGCAGTTCGAGGACAAAGCGCGCTCCGCCACCCGGCGCCGCTTCGACGGCAAGATCGCCGCCCATCGCGCGCGCCAACCTTCGCGAGATGAACAGGCCCAGCCCCGATCCGCCATCGCCGCTGCGGCCAAGCCGCTCGTATTTGTCGAAAACGCGGGCACGGTCGGCTTCGGGGATGCCGGCGCCATGGTCGCTGACCGCCACTTGGATGGCGTGGTTGGCGCCGAGCACATCCACTGAAACTTGTGAATTTTCCGTTGTATAGCGAATGGCATTGCCAATCAGGTTGAGCAATATCTGCAAGACCCGGCGAAACTCGGCAGTGGCCGGCACCGGCGCGCCGATAGGCGGCACCACCAGCGTGATGCCGCGTTCGCGCGCGCGCAGGCTCAGAATGCCGGCGGCGCGGTGAATCACATCATTGAGGTCGATGGCATCGGCAGCGGTGGTGAAATCGGGTCGCTCGATCACCTCCAGATCAGCCAGATCGTCGATCAGGTCGAGCAGATGCTGCCCGGCTGCGGCGATATCGGCGGCATAGCGGCTGTAATCCTCCGCCAAGGGCCCCGCCAGACGCGTGCGGATGGTCTCGGCATTGGCGATGATCCGCGCGATCGGCTGGCGCAGCACCGGCGCCACCTCGCGGCCGACGAGCATCTGGGGCGGGCTCTGGGTAGTACGCTGCGTGGCGGGTGGCGGCACGGTGGAGGTGAGGCACAGCTCGAACCCATCGGGCTCCCCCCCAGCCGCGCCGCGCGGGATCAAGGTGGCGCGCCACGGCCGCTGCGACCCCGCTACGCTCAGCATGGCGCCATCGAGCAGCCGCCAATGCAGTGGCTGCCGATGCAGATTGCCCGCGATCTGCACGAAATTGGTCCATGGCGCGCGCTGTCCGCCCGGCCCGCCCTGCTGCATCCGCCGCGCGAGATCGGCGAGATCGGGGGCATCGCTATGGGCGGTCAGCACGCCTTGCCGCGCGTCGAGCCGCGCGGTGAGTTCGGCCAGATGGCGGTCAACCTCGCCGCGCAGGCGGGCCGCTGCCGCGCCATCGTTGGGGGCCAGCGCCTCGGCATGCCAGTGGCGCAGGATGATGGCGCAGGCGCCGGAGGGATCGCCGTGGGTCGGCTCCACCTCGACCCATGCGGTGATCGCCGCCTCGCCGTCATGCGCGCTGACCTGCCGCGCGAGACGTAGCCCATAGGCGCAAGCCTTTATGACCAGCGCACGCAGGTCGGGGATCGCGATGTCGCCCGGAATCGTCCCGCCACAGCGCATTTGCAGCCCCGCCAGCGGTTCATCGGCGTCATGCAGCCAGCCCGCGCCATTGGCCTGGGCGCGCGCCAGAACGGGCTTGCCATTGGTCATATCTGGCCGTGCAGCATGCCGGCCGCGGCCTCGAGCGACAGGCGTTCGGCGCCATAATTGACCGGCGCGGCGGGATCGATCGCCAGCAATGTCCCGGCAATCGCCTCGCGGCCCAGCCCGGCACCGCGCAGCGCCAAAGCCAGCCTCGGCCATTGCCCCGGCTCGCAGGCCAGGATCGCGGCGTCGCGGCTTTGCCCACTGGCCAGCCCCAGCGCGGTGGTGAATATCGCGACGCCGGCGTGGGTAATGCCCAGCCCGGCACGCGCGCCGCCGCCCATGCCCCCAACCAGCCGCGACAACAGCCCGATCCGGCTGGCGCCCTCGTCATAGCGCGCCCGGATCGCGGCCCCCGCCGTTTCGTGCCCGGCCAGCGCGGTATGGAGCAACTCGCCCGGCAGCTCGCCCAGCGGCAATTGCATTCGCTGGACGCTGCGGGAAAACCGCGCCTGTGCCGCCAGCAGCGCCATTGCGGTGCTGGCCATTGCGGGCTCGTCCGACGCGATCAGCGCTTGCAGCAGCGGCGGCAGCACCGGATCGGTGCCGCTGGCCGCCTCCAGCCGCAAGGTCAGCTGCCATTCGATCGCCAACGCGTGCAGATGCGCCAATATCGGCGCATTTTCGGCCAGCGCGGCGGCAATCGCGGCAATCTCCGGCTCCGCAGGTTCATCATCCGGGCCCAGCTCATGAGCCAGTTGGCGGGCCAGATCGGCCAGCAGCCCTCGGACCCGCGCGACGATCTCCTCACCGAACAGCCCGCTGGTGTTATGCGCCAGCAAGTGGCGCAGGATCGGGCCGATCCCGGCCAGCACCGTATCGCTGCGCACCAACGCCGCGCGCAGGTCACCCTGCGGCGTTGCGCCTTCCTCTGCTGCGGCCGGACCCGTGTTCATGCCAATGCTATAGTCGCGCCCGGTTAATCCGGCGTTAGGGTGGATCCACATTCAGCCCAGGCGGGCCTGCAAATCGCGGCCCTCCGAGCTTCCGGTGCTCACGTACTGAAACCTGCGGAGCTCCGGGTCCCGGATAACCACAATTTTGTCCTGCGGTCGTCTTCGGCTCGGCGACACCTGGATTGAATGTCGGTCCGGTCTAGTGGATTGATTTTGACATTCGAGTCCCGCTTGCGGCAAAGGATTTTTGCCTCTGCCCTTACCGAAAGGGATGCAAATGTCGGAAACGAACCACTAGTCATCGGCGCTAATCATGCGCGATCAATCACGCTTCGCCGTCTCGGCCAGCCCCACCGCCAGCGCGGCGATGCCGAGCGCCATCGCCACCAGATCCAGCGCGCCCGCCGCCGCCGCCGCCGCCAAAGTCAGCGCCAGCAGGCTGCGATCCTCGATCCACCGCGCCCAGCCGCGCCGCGCCAGCCGGGCACTCAAACGCGCCAGCCCCAACAGCATGACCGGCGCAAAACCGCGTTGCAGCGCCCCCTGCCCCGGCGCCAGATTGACGCTCCACCCGATCAACAGCGCCAGCGCGCCGTCGAAACCCCAGCCGATCCAGCCATCGCCTGCCAACCGCGGCGCCAACGCCAGCGACGCCCGCTCCACCCGGCCCAGCAGCGCGCCACCCAGCACGAACACCCAGCCCGCCGCCGCCACAATCAGTCCAATCACCGCATGGCCGAACCATCCGGCCAGCAGCGCCAGCAGCGCCAGCGCCGCCGCACCCGACAAGGTGACTGCGCGCCCGCGCCCGGCATGCAACAGTGCCGGACCCAGCCAGCGCGCAAAGCCCCGCGCCGCCAGCATCGCCGGCCCCGCCGCGCCGGTGCTGCGCGCGTGCAGCCGGATCCACGCCGCCTCGCTGGCATGCGCCTCCGCCTCGGTCCGCACCAGCGTCCAGCGGCCCGGCTCAGCCGCATCGGCAGGGAGCAGCCGCTGCGTCACGCCGGCCTGTAGTGCAATACGTTGCAGCGCCGAAAACGCGTCGCAATCGGCGGGCAGTTCGGCCAACCGCTCCACCAGCCACCCCGGAATGCGCATTGCGGCGGCCGCGGCGTGGTTGATGTCGAGCCGTTCAAACCCGCCGGCGGTGCCCCCATCCACCGGCTGGACCAGCACCACCGGGGCGGCACCGAGCAGGCTGGTGGCGAGCGACGGCCATGCCAGTAGCCCGTCGCCAAACGCGATCACCTCGTCGGCGGCAGTGATCAGCGCGGGTAACCCGCGCGGACCGGACAGCACGTGAAAGCTGGCGCGCGCACCCTCGGCGATATGCTGCAGCGCCACCAGCGGCGCGTCAAACGCGGGCGCCATGCAGATCACCCGCTCACACCCAAGCGCCAGCGCCAGCGCCAGATGATGCCGCGCCAGCGTCACCGGCCCGACGCGCAATTGGGCGCGGGGCGGCATGCCATCGCCAGCGTGCTCGATCATGGATAGCAATGCGACGCGCAGCTTGGCTTCTCCCGAAGCCTGTTTGCTTTGATCGCCTTGCGGCGATGAAGCCTGTGCCATCCCGCTCCCCCCGGCGCGGGCCACCCACAGAATATCCTGAATGGGTGGCCCGCG
>JANXUK010000079.1 GCA_025356275.1 Sphingomonadales bacterium
TGCCGGAAGAACAGGTACGGCCATCGACCTGCCGGCCCGCTCACCCGACATCGCTTGCCGCCGCCAAATGTAAGGCTGCCCGCTCGAAACCTCGTGCAAATCCATCGCCGTGCGAACGCACCCACCGGCGCCGAAGGCATCCCGCAACATCGACAGCTTCTGCTCGACCGTCCAGTAGCGGCGGCCGGAAACTCGATCGATCACAGTGATGCGACCACTTATACGACCGGTCGTATCGCACGCCGACACCCAACAACCTGATCCGTCACCCACCGCTCCAAACCCAAGGGCGACAACCATCGGGGCCACGGTATCAAACACAAGGCGGCCTCCAGGACCCGCTTACGGCAATTGCGCCGCTCGCAAGCCGCGCCATGGCGACGTAAAGTTTTTCTTGAATGTCTATTCATTTGGTTGAGTATATGATTGGCGCTTTAACAGGAAGCCACCATGATGAATCGCCGCAAATTCACCACTGCCGCCATCGCTGCCGCCGTCATCGGCGGGCTTGCGACCACCTCCATAGCCGCAGCCGCGCCGAGCCCGGTCCAGATCACCAACGTGTCCTATGATCCCACCCGCGAGCTATACGAGGCGATCAACCCGGTATTCGCCGCAAGGTGGAAGGCCAAAACCGGCCAAACCGTAACCTTTCGCATGAGCCATGGCGGATCGGGCGCACAGAGCCGCGCGATTATTGATGGGTTGGACGCCGACGTCGCCACGCTGGCGCTGGCCTATGATATCGACGTCATTTCGGACAAGGCGCATCTGCTGTCGCCCAATTGGCAGCGCGCGCTGCCCAGCAATTCCTCGCCCTACACTTCGACCATCGTGTTTCTGGTACGCAAGGGTAATCCGCACAACATCCACGACTGGGGCGATCTGGTGAAGCCGGGCGTTCAGGTTATCACGCCAAACCCCAAGACCAGTGGCGGCGCGCGCTGGAACTTTCTCGCGGCCTGGGCCTATGGCCGCAAGGTAGGCCATTCGGATGCGGCGGCACGGATCTATGTGCAGAACCTGTACAGCCATGTTCCGGTGCTGGACAGCGGCGCGCGCGGCTCGACCAACACCTTTGTCGGGCGCGGTATCGGCGATGTCCTGCTGGCATGGGAGAACGAGGCCTACCTCGCGGTGGACAAGTTGGGCCGTGACAAGTTCGACATCGTGGTGCCGTCGATCTCGGTTCTGGCGGAGCCGCCGGTCGCGGTGGTCAGCGCCAATGCCAACCGCCACGGCAATGCGCAGGTCGCCGCCGCCTATCTGCAATTCCTTTACAGCCGCGAGGGTCAGCAGATCATCGCCAGGAATTACTACCGGCCGCGCGATCGTCAGGTGCTGGCGCAGGCGCGTACCCAGTTTCCCCGCCTCAATCTTGTAACGGTCGACCATGATTTTGGTGGCTGGCGTCGGGCGCAAAAGACGTTTTTCGATGATGGCGGCGTGTTCGATCAAATCGCGTCGCAGTAATCCCAACCCTCAATCGAGCAGGCCACTGCAGATGACCAAATCCGCCCCGCGCGGCAGCACCCGATTGCTCAGGCGATCGGTGCTACCGGGCTTCCGCCTCAGCATGGGTTTCAGCCTTGGCTGGCTGACGCTGATCGTACTGATCCCATTGTCGACGATCATCCTCAAGACCACCGGCATGGGCTGGGATCAGTTCGTGGCGGTGGGCTTCAGCCACCGTGCGCTCGCGGCCTATCGGCTCAGCTTCGGCACCGCCGCCGCTGCCGCGATGGTCAATGCCGTGTTCGGCCTGTTGGTGGCGTGGGTGCTGGTGCGATACCGGTTTCCCGGCAAGCGGGTGGTTGGCGCAATCGTGGATTTGCCCTTCGCCCTGCCGACCGCAGTGGCGGGCATCGCGCTGACCACGCTTTATGCGCCGTCGGGCTGGATCGGGCGCTGGCTCGATCCGCTGGGCATCAAAGTGGTGTTTACCTGGGTCGGGATCACCATCGCGCTGGTGTTCGTCGGGCTGCCCTTTGTGGTGCGACAGGTAGAGCCGGTGCTGGCCGATCTCGGCAAGGACGTGGAGGAGGCTGCAGCGATACTGGGCGCCAGCCGCTGGCAAGTGTTTGCCCGGGTGATCCTGCCCGCGATCGGGCCCGCGCTACTCACCGGCTTTGCGCTCGCATTTGCGCGGGGGGTGGGCGAATATGGCTCGGTTATCTTCATTTCGGGCAATATGCCCGGCAAGACCGAGATCGCGCCGCTGCTGATCGTGACGCAGCTTGAACAGTACAATTACGCGGGCGCGACCGCCATCGCCGCGATCATGATGGGCGCGTCCTTCGCGGTGCTGCTGGCGATCAGTCTGTTGCAAGCGATCATGCGGGGGCGGTAGGCATGAACCGCATTGCCACCTCGCCGGTGACCGAACGCCCTGCTACCCGACGCTTGCTGATCGGCCTGGCGCTCGGCTTTCTGCTGTTCTTCCTGGTCCTGCCGCTGATCTCGGTATTTGCCGAGGCACTGCGCCATGGCGTTGCGGCCTATTGGGCCAGCGTGACCGATCCCGACGCGCGCGCCGCGATCCGCCTGACCCTGCTGGTCGCCGCGATCAGCGTGCCGCTCAACACAATGTTCGGCGTCGCGGCCAGCTGGGCCATTGCCAAGTTCGACTTTCGCGGAAAAAGCGTGCTGATCGCACTGATCGACTTGCCGTTTTCGGTGTCGCCGGTGGTGTCCGGGCTGATCTTCGTGCTGCTGTTTGGCGCACAGGGCCTGCTGGGGCCGTGGCTGATGGCGCATGATGCGCGGGTGATCTTCGCGGTTCCCGGCATCGTGCTGGCGACGGTGTTCATCACATTTCCCTTTGTGGCGCGCGAGCTGATCCCGCTGATGCAGGAGCAGGGCAAGGATGACGAGGAGGCCGCCGTGTCGCTGGGCGCCAGCGGTTGGCAGACATTCTGGCATGTCACGCTGCCCAACATCCGCTGGGGGCTGCTCTATGGCGTGCTGATGTGCAATGCGCGGGCGATGGGGGAGTTTGGCGCGGTCTCGGTGGTGTCGGGCCATATTCGCGGCGAAACCAACACCATGCCGCTGCATGTCGAGATCCTCTATAATGAGTATGATTTCGTTGGGGCGTTCGCGGTGGCCTCGCTGCTGGCCGGGCTCGCGATGGTGACTTTGATCGCCAAAAGCGTGCTCGAATGGCGCTTCGAACTGCATCAGCCGGGAGCAAGATCGTGATCCGTATCCAGAATATTTCCAAACGCTTCGGCGCGTTCGCGGCGCTGCACGGCATCGACCTTGAGGTCCAGCGGGGCGAGTTTATCGCGCTGCTAGGCCCATCGGGATCGGGCAAGACCACGCTGCTGCGCATCATCGCCGGGCTCGAATTCCCCGACAGCGGTCAGGTGTTCTTCGATGGCGCGGATGTCTCGGCGCGCGCCGTCGGTGACCGGGGCGTCGGCTTCGTGTTTCAGCATTACGCGCTGTTCCGCCATATGAATGTCGCCGAAAACATCGCCTTCGGGCTCAGCGTGAAGGCGAGGGCCGCGCGGCCGGCCAAAGCCGTGATCAAGGCGCGCGCCGAGGAGTTGCTGCAACTGGTGCAGCTGGATGGGCTGGGCCGGCGTTATCCCCGCCAGCTGTCGGGCGGTCAGCGGCAGCGGGTTGCGCTGGCCCGCGCGCTGGCGATCGAGCCCAGATTGCTGCTGCTCGATGAACCGTTCGGCGCGCTGGATGCCAAGGTGCGCAAGGACCTGCGCCGCTGGCTGCGCAACCTGCACCGCCAGATGGGGCTGACCTCGATCTTCGTGACGCATGACCAGGAGGAGGCGCTGGAGCTGGCCGACCGCGTCGTGGTGATGGATGCCGGCCGGATCGAGCAGGTCGGCACATCCGAGCAGGTCTATATGCAACCCGCGACACCTTTCGTTGCCGGCTTTGTGGGGGAGAGCACCCGGCTGCCCGGCGGCCATCTGGTGCGCCCGCATGATTTCGAGATCGCGGATGGGGGCGAGCCGCTGCTGGTCGACAATGTGTTCCGCAAGGGCGGCGCATGGCGCGTGGAGGGCAGTTTGCGGGGTGCGCCCGGCGTACTCGAGATCGACATCGATGCAGCCGATGCCGCGCCGGCGCTCGGCCAGACCATCCTGATCCGTCCCCGGCGGTCGCACCAATTTACCGAACGAGCTATGCCATGACCGCCAATGCGCCAACCTCCGATGCGGATCGCTTGCTCGAACAGGCCTAGTGGATTGATTGTCCCGCCTTCGGTTTCAAACCCCCGACTTTCAGTCGGGAAAGGCTTCAGCCGTTTTTTGGTCGAGTGCCGACACCCTGCCCGGCGGCGAGACATATGCCCTTCGGGCTGCCTCGCCGCCGGGCAGGGTGTCGGCTACAAGCATCAATGTCCACTGTCACCCGGCTTTTTGCACCGCGCGCTCGGGCCACATTGCGATGGCTTCAGCCGTGGCTGGCGAACCTACCGGCATCAGCCGGTAGTCGTTCAGTTTGACTTTGACATTCGAGTTCCGCTTGCGGCAAAGGGTGCTTTCGAATGTCAAAATCATAAAATCCACTAGAAATAATATAATATCTAGTGGTTCTGATGTTTCCGACATTTGCCTCTGCCCTTGCCGAATGGATGCAAATGTCGGAAAACGAACCACTAGCCAGTGCGCGCGAGGCGTTGGCCGGGCTCAAATTCGGCGCGGTGTCGCTGACCGTGCATGACGGGCGCATCGCTCAGATCGATGTGACCGAAAAGAAACGGCTGAAGCCGAATAGGCGTTAAAGCACCGCGCCCTTTCGCTCCGGGCCAAAGGCTGCGAACAGGATCACCGCCCCCGCCGTCACCGCGCCAAACCCGGCCAGCGCCAGCCCGTAAGCGTTGCCGTGGCTCTCTGCCAGCGATGCCTGAAACACGCCATTGCGCGACGCGAGCAGGTTGCCAAGTTGATAGACCAGCCCCGGAAACATCGCCCGCACCGCCGGCGGCGACAGCTCGTTCAGATGCGCCGGCACCACGCCCCATGCGCCCTGCACCCCCGCCTGGATCAGGAACGCGCCCAAAGCCAGCCACAGCGGCGAACTGGCCCCCGCCCACAGCGGGATGGCCAGCAGCGCCGCGCTCGCCGCCGCCATAATCGCGCGCCGCCGTCCGATCCGGTCCGAAATGCGCCCGATCAGCAGCGCGCCGGTGATCGCGCCGACATTCATCACCGCGCTGATCAGCCCGGTGGTGCGCGCGTCGAAATGGTGCTGTTTCTGCAGGAAGGTCGGATAGAGATCCTGCGTCCCGTGGCTGAACGCGTTGAACGCCGCCATCAGCACGATCAGATACAGCGCCAGCCGCCAATGCCCGGTCAGCGCGTGCCATGCCGAAACGCGCGCAGG
Organism: Sphingomonadales bacterium; assembly: GCA_025356275.1. GTDB lineage: Bacteria > Pseudomonadota > Alphaproteobacteria > Sphingomonadales > Sphingomonadaceae > Novosphingobium. Next base: position 5,356 of record JANXUK010000079.1, read on the forward strand.
ATCAGTGTGTGCCGCGACGAAGCTGGGAGATTCCTCGACCCGCATCCGGATCAGCACCACCAGCAGCGACGGCGCCAGCCCCAGAAAGAACATGCCCCGCCAGCCGATCCGGTCGAACAGGAGCGCAAACGCCAGGCTGGCCAGCAGATAGCCGCTGGGATAGCCGGCCTGCAAAAGCCCCGAGACCCGGCCGCGCATCGACGACGGGATGGTTTCCATCACCAGGCTGGCGCCGATGCCCCATTCGCCGCCCATCGCCACGCCGAACAGCGTGCGCACCAGCAGCAATTGCCCCAGCGACTGGGCCAGACCCGACGCCGCCGACAGCACCGAGAACAGCACCACCACCACCATCAGCACCGGCCGCCGCCCATAGCGATCCGCGAGCCAGCCAAAGCCGAATGCCCCGACCGGCCGCGCCGCCAGAGTCAGGAACAGCGCCTCCGACACCGACTTCACATCGGTGCCAAACGCCTGCGCGATGGATTTTAGCAGGAAAACCAGCAGGAAATAATCGAACGCATCGAGCGTCCAGCCCAGGTAGGCGGCAAGGATCGCCATTCGCTGGGTGGTGGTCAGCGCAGGTGTTGCGCCGTTCTCAGCCAAAATCTTCGCTCCCCCCATTGCTCCCAGTGCTGCCCACCGTGCTCCTCGGCGCGCGCCGACCCGCCAGCCACAGCCGCAACGGCGCCACCAGCAACAGCGCCAACCCCGCCGCGATCGTATCGGCGGCCCAATCCTTCCAGTCGCAATCGCGGTGCAGCGATGGGATCGCCTGAAACACCTCGATCAGCGCGCCGATAAACGACAGTCGCTCCAGGATCAGCCAATTGGGCGCGCGCGGAAAGCCCAGCCGCGCCAGCAGAGCCATGCTGCCAAACGCCAGCATATGTTGGGCCTTATCGCCCCAAACGTCGATGATCACCGCCGGCGGCGACGGATTGAGCGCCATAAACAGCGTGATAGCCAAAGCGGCGAAGAACAGCAGACGCAGCGAACGGTCAAGGATCATAGGTCACCAAATCAGCGCAACACGGGGTAACCGGCAGCAGGTTTCGGGCGTGCAACCACAACAGTCGCAACAGCCGGCAACTTGGCCAAATGCGCCGCTAAGTCCAGCGCGAACTTACCCGCGCGCTGCCCCGGCCCTGCTCGCCGGGGCGTTATTGGCCGCCGCAATTGCCTCCCCCCTTGCCTCCGGCCTGCGCCTGTGGTCCGGCAGGGGGCATGCAGGCTTCGCAAGAGTTCGATTATGTCATCGTCGGCGGGGGCAGCGCCGGCTGCGTGCTCGCCAACCGGCTGAGCGCCGATCCGCGCAATCGGGTGCTGCTGCTGGAGGCGGGCGGCAAGGACAATTACATCTGGATCAAGGTGCCGGTTGGCTACCTCTATTGCATCGGCAACCCGCGCACCGACTGGTGTTTCAGCACTGAGGCGGAGGCCGGCCTGAACGGCCGTGCGCTCAAATACCCGCGGGGCCGCGTGCTCGGAGGCTGCTCATCGATCAACGGGATGATCTATATGCGGGGCCAAGCGGCGGATTACGATGGCTGGCGGCAGGCCGGGCTCGCCGGCTGGGGCTGGGATGATGTGCTGCCCTATTTCACCCGCGCCGAGGACCATTATCAGGGTGCCAGCGCGATGCATGGCAGCGGTGGTGAAATTCGCGTCGAAAAACAACGCCTGCGCTGGGAAATCCTTGAGGCATTTCAGGCCGCCGCCGCGCAATATGGCGTGCCGCCGACCGACGACTTCAACACTGGCGACAATTTTGGATCGAGCCTGTTCGACGTGACCCAGCGGCGCGGCTGGCGGTGGAGCGCCTCGGACGCATTCCTGAAACCCGTCAGAGCCCGCGCTAACCTGTCGGTCATCACCGGCGCGCTGGCCGACCGGGTGATGTTTGAGGATGGCCGCGCGGTGGGCGTGGTGTGGCGTCGCGGCGGGACGGCGCATATCGCCCGCGCCCGCGCCGAGGTGATATTGGCGGCGGGCGCGATCGGGTCTCCGGCCATGCTCGAACGCTCCGGCATCGGCGATGCCGCTCATCTGGCGACGTTGGGCATCGCGCCGTTGGTCGACCGGGCGGAGGTGGGCGGCAATCTTCAGGATCACCTGCAAATCCGCTGTGCCTGGAAAGTGCGCGGCGTCTCCACGCTCAATCAACGCGCCGGCAACCTGCTGGGCAAAGGTTTGATCGGCCTTGAATATCTACTGCGCCGCAGCGGCCCGATGGCGATGGCGCCCAGCCAGCTCGGCCTGTTCGCCAAAAGCCATCCGCGCGTCGCCACCCCCGATCTGGAATATCACGTCCAGCCGCTCAGTCTGGAGGCATTCGGCGGCGCGCTCGACCCGTTCCCCGCCTTCACCGCCAGCGTGTGTAACCTGCGCCCCGAAAGCCGGGGGGGCACCAGCATCACCGCCGCCGATCCCGCCGCGCCGCCCGCGATCCGCCCCAATTACCTGTCGAGCGAGGCCGATCTGGCGGTTGCGGCCGCCGCGATCCGAATCACCCGTCAGATCGTCGCGCAACCTGCACTCGCCCGCTATGCGCCCGAAGAGACCCGCCCTGGCACCATGCTGACCAGCGAGGCCGAATTGCGCCGCGCGGCGGGCGACATCGCCACGACCATCTTCCACCCCGCCGGCACCTGCGCGATGGGCGCAGAGGGCAGCGGCGTAGTGGACAGCGATCTGCGCGTGCGCGGGGTCGGCGGGCTCAGGGTGATCGACGCCTCAGTAATGCCGCGCATCACCTCGGGCAACACCAACGCGCCCACGATGATGATCGCGGAAAAGGGTGCATCGATGATTTTAGCGGCCGGACGCTAGGCATAAAATCCACTAGAAACAATATAATAACTAGTGGTTCTTATGTTTTCCGACATTTGCCTCTGCCCTGTCGAAAGGGATGCAAATGTCGGAAACGAGCCACTAGGCACCCGGCCGCCAATTATCGTTGGCCGCTTACCGGCGATAGTGACCGCCATAGCCGCCACGCCCTTCGCCATAACCGCGCCCACCACCGTAACCGCCGCGATAGCCCCCTCCATATCCATAGCGATACGTCCGGTAGTAATAATCATGGTACGGATACGGCCGGAATGACCACGATCCGCCGACGAATATCCACGGCTGATACCACGACGGTGCCGCGTAATAATACCCGGCTGGGGCATAATCATAGGCTACCGCATTGCTGCGCACGACATAGCCCGGCGGGCACCCGGGGCTGGTCTGGCCATCGGAGGAGCTGGCTATCGCCGCGCCGCCGACCGCGCCGACCGCTGCGCCGGCAAACGCCGCACCGCCGCCGTCGTGACGCCCGCCAAAGCTGCTGCCGATGATCGCGCCCAGCACGCCGCCGATGATCGCGCCGCCCACGGCATCGCCATGCGACTTGTAGCAATTCTGTTGTGACCAGCGCTGTGCCTCATAGGCATAGCGGCGGTCATAGGCGCTCTGGTTCTGGTCATAGCCATTCCCCGCATAGCCCGGAGGCGGCGGGGGCGGCGTGCGCCCGTCATAACCATCGGGCTGGCCCGGCTCGGGCGGCGGCGAGGGATTGCGGTAATCCTGACCACGATTGTCCGGCCCCTGGTAATCGGCGGGGGGCGCCTGATAGGTCTGGCCTTGGTCGGCCTGACCCTGATACGGCTGACCCTGATACGGCTGTCCTTGATAGGGCTGTCCCTGATTATAGGAATTGTACGGCGTCTGCTGCGCCTGCGCGGCATCGCTCAACATCGGCAGGGCGGCGCTGATCAGCGCGCCTGCGCTCAGCATCGCTTTGGTGAAACGGCGGGGCATGGTGGATCCTCTCAGATAGGCTTGATGGCGTATTGCCCGATGCCCTATGAACGCAGGATGAGCCCAAAAGCTCCGCGACAATTTGTTACGCGAGCGCACGGCAAGCGGCGGTGCCGAGCAATTCATTCGACAAAACCGGGCGGCAGAGGCATCATGGTCCAGACGCGATACAACGCCATCAAGGAGCGCCGCCATGGCCAAAGGTCAGATGAAAACGAACAAGGAATCCCGCAAACCCAAGGCGGAGAAGCCCAAAAAGACCAACGTCTCCAACCCCTCGACCAAGGGCGGGATCGCGCCGGAGAAGAAGTAGGGGAAGCTGCGCCGCCGCTGTCAACCGATTGACGAGCAGGGGCGGCGCGGCGCGCGCCTTACCCCGCCGGCAGGTAAATTTCCCCGCCCTTCTCCTTGAACACTTCGCTCATCCCGGCCATCCCGGCCTCGGCATCCTCTGCCGCAACGAACGTCTCAACCCCCGAATTCTGCTTTGCGGCAAAATCGCGTACCTCCTGCGTAATCTTCATCGAGCAGAATTTGGGCCCGCACATCGAGCAGAAATGCGCGGTCTTCGCGCCTTCCGCCGGCAGGGTCTGGTCGTGATATTGCTCGGCGGTATCGGGGTCCAGCGACAGGTTGAACTGATCCCGCCAGCGAAACTCGAACCGCGCGCGCGACAAGGCATCGTCGCGCAATTTGGCGGCCGGGTGCCCCTTGGCCAGATCGGCCGCATGCGCCGCCAGCTTGTAGGTCACCACGCCAACCTTCACATCGTCGCGGTCGGGCAGGCCGAGGTGCTCCTTGGGCGTGACATAGCACAGCATCGCGGTGCCGAACCAACCGATCATCGCAGCGCCAATCCCGCTGGTGATGTGGTCATAACCGGGCGCAATATCGGTGACGAGGGGCCCGAGCGTATAGAACGGCGCCTCGCCGCATACCGCCAACTGCTTGTCCATATTCTCCTTGATCTTGTGCATCGGCACATGGCCGGGGCCTTCGATCATCACCTGAACGTCCTGCGCCCAGGCCCGCTTGGTCAGCTCGCCCAGCGTATACAGCTCGGCGAATTGCGCCTCGTCATTGGCGTCGGCAATCGATCCCGGACGCAGGCCATCGCCCAGCGAATAGGCGATGTCATAGGCCTTCATAATCTCGGTGATGTCGTCGAAATGTTCGTACAGGAACGATTCCTTGTGATGCGACAGGCACCACTTGGCCATGATCGACCCGCCGCGCGACACGATCCCGGTCACGCGCTTGGCGGTCATCGGGATATAGGGCAGCCGCACCCCGGCGTGGATCGTGAAGTAATCGACGCCCTGCTCGGCCTGTTCGATCAACGTGTCGCGGAAGATTTCCCAGGTCAGGTCCTCGGCCACACCGCCGACCTTCTCCAGCGCCTGATAGATCGGCACCGTGCCGATCGGCACCGGGCTGTTGCGCAGGATCCACTCGCGCGTGTCGTGGATATTGCGCCCGGTGCTGAGGTCCATCACCGTGTCTGCGCCGTGGCGGATCGACCATACCATCTTGTCGACCTCGGCGCCGACATCCGATGCCACCGCCGAATTGCCGATATTGGCGTTGATCTTGACCAGGAAATTGCGCCCGATCGCCATCGGCTCGCTCTCGGGGTGGTTGATGTTGTTGGGGATGATCGCCCGGCCGCGCGCCACTTCGTCGCGCACGAATTCGGCGGTGACGTAATCGGGGATCGAGGCGCCCCAATCCTGCCCGTCGCGCACGGCCTTTTCCTTCAACTCGGCGCGGCCCATGTTTTCGCGGATGGCGACATATTCCATCTCGGCGGTGACGATGCCCTGGCGCGCGTAATGCATCTGGCTGACATTCATGCCGGCTTTCGCGCGCAGCGGGAGCATCACCTTCAGCGGAAACGCGGGAACGCCGCCCGAACGGTCCGGGCCGAGCTGGCCATTGTCCTCGGGCCGGGCGGCGCGGCCATCATAGGCCTCGACATCGCCGCGCCCGGTGATCCATCCGCTGCGCAGTGGGGCAAGGCCGGCGGCGATATCGATCGCGGCGGCGGGGTCGGTATAGGGCCCCGACGTATCGTAAACCCGCACTGGCGTCTCGCCGCTCGACGCCTCCAGCGTGATCTCGCGCATTGCGACCCGCACATCGGGCATCGCGGGCGAGGCGACATGAATCTTGGCCGAGCCCCGGATCGCCCCGGTGGTAACGGCGAAGGGGCCGGCGGCAGGGTTGCCGGCAGGGTTGCCCTCCAAGCGGGAATTGATGTCGGCCATGCGCATATGCCTTTGCTGCGGACGGCGGAAAGGAGCGCGGGCGTCGGCGTTTGGTATAAAGCGAGGCGCCGGCGATGCTCCCTCCCTACGCCCGGATTAACGGGTTCAGGTTCGGCGGGTCGGACGCCGCGACGCGTCCCTCTCAGCCTTGATGCGCAGGCTCCCCGGGGAAGGCCCAACCTACGCCCCGGCGCCCGCCATGGCAAGCACCGCTCCGCCCGCTAATTAACTTGCCCGATGCGCCGGAACGTCGCAGATGTGTGGCTGCTGTTTAGCGAAGAGGACTTCTGGCATGTCGATTGTCACCCGTATGAGAATGCTTGGCGTCGCCGGTTTTGGTGCCGCGATGATCGTGGCCGCGCCGGCCTTTGCGCAGATGGACGAAACCAAGGGCGACACCGTGCCCACCTGCTCGGCCAGCGTCACCGATCACTGCATCACGCGCGGCATGCCTATGCGCGGCATGCATATGCACGGCATGAATATGCACGGCATGCGCCATATGCATCACCGTCATATGCACCACATGCATCACCACCACATGCACAAGTAAGATGCCGCGCAGCCCGTCCGCCCGGCGGGCCACCAGCCGGCGCGGCGCTGCGGTTGCGCCTGCCCGGGCAAACCCGTAAAGGCGGCGGGTGATGCACAGCGGGCGGGCCGACATAGCTATTCTGGGCGGCGGCCACGTCGCGGCGCTGACCGCGTTGGTGCTGGCGCGCCGGCGGCCCGGATGCAAGGTGATGCTGATCACTGGCGATGCGCCGCTTGGCGGCCCGCTGGCCTGGGCGTTCAGCAGTTCCGATCTCAACGGCGATGAGCGCAAGCTGATCGATGATCTGGTCGAGTCCCGGTGGCGCAAGCATGAGGTGCGCTTCACCCGCTTCATGCCGGCGATTCCCACCCCGCTGCAGTTTATCACCGATGCGCGGCTGGCTGCGGCGCTGGCCAAGGCGCTCGGCCCCGATGGCATTATCACCGGCATCGCGATCACTGCCGCCGATGCCGACAGCGTCACCCTCGCCGATGGCCGGATCATCGGCGCCGGGGCGGTGATCGATGCCCGCGCCGCGCCGGGTTACCCGCATCTCTATGGCGGCTGGCGCAAGTATCATGGCCAGATTCTGCGGCTGGAGCAGCCCCATGCGCTGGTCCTGCCGCTGCGCATGGATGGACGGGTCAAGCAGGCCGACGGCTTCCGCTATGTCACGACCCTGCCGATGGCCTCCGACATCGTGTTCGTCGAGGATTGCTGCTATTCGGACAATGCCGAGGCCGACCCGGTCGCGGTGGCGGCGCGGATCGACAAATATTGCCGCTCGGTGGGCTGGCAGATCGCCGAGGTTCTGGGTGAGCATAGCGGCGCGGCGCCGGTGGTGGCGGGCGGTGATTTCGCGGCATTCCGGGCGGAGGCAGCGGCGGCGGGTCCGGTGGCGATCGGCCCGCGCGCCGGCCTGTTTCATCCGTTGACCGGCGAGGCGGTGCCTTTGACGCTGCGCACTGCCCTCACGCTGGCAGCGCTGTCGGTGCTGAGCCCTGAGTCGATCGCCGCCACGATTGCGCGCGTGGCCACCACGCATTGGCGGCGCTCGGCGCATTACCGGGGGCTGGCGCGGATGCTGCTGGGCTCGGCCAGCACCAAGCGGCGCTACAAATTCTTCGAGGGCCTGTACCGTTCGGGCACCGATATGGCCGAGCATACGCTGGCCGGCACGCTAAGCCCGGTTGAGCGGCTGCGTGGTGTGGCCTTTGCCCCGCCGCTGCCGCATGGCAAGGTGCTGCGTTATTATTTGCGGCGCGGCCGCGCTGCCTTCACGCCGCTTGGCGCTGATGGCGCGTGATGAAGCGCGTTTGCATTATCGGGGGCGGGTTTGGTGGTCTGGCGCTGGGCATCCGGCTCCAGACTGCCGGAATCGCCACCACCCTGATCGAGGCGCGGGGCGCGCCGGGCGGCTGTGCCTATACGATCGAGCACGGCGGCTTTGCCTTCGAGGCCGGGCCCACCGCCATTGCCGACCCCGCTGGCTTGCGCGAATTGTGGACGCTGGCCGGCGGCGATATGGCGGATGACGTCGAGCTGATGCCCGTCAGCCCCGCCACCCGCGTCAGCTGGGCTGATGGTGGCCATTTCAATATCGTCAGCGACCCCGCCGAGGCGCGCCGCGAGGTGGCAAGGCTGGCCCCGCGCGATGTCGCCGGCTATGATGATTTCGTGGCCTATGCCGCCGAGGTCTATGCCGATGCCTATGCCGGGCTGGGCCATGCCGCGTTCCTTCGCCTGCGCGACACGGCGCGGGCGGTGCCGGCGCTGGCACGGCATCAGGCGTGGCGTTCGCTGCATGCCAAGGCCGGCGCGCTGGTCAGGTCGGAGCGGTTGCGTCAGGTGCTGGGGCTCCCGGCGCTAGCCATGGGCGGCAATCCGCTGAGCGTCAGCAGCCTTTACGCGTTGCAAAGCCATATGATCTCCATGGCGGGCGTATGGTGGGCGCGCGGTGGCACCACACGGCTGGCAGAAGCGATGGCCGGCCTGTTCATCCGCGCCGGGGGCGATCTGCGGCTGGGAGAGCGTGCCTGCCATATCCACACCATCGGCAACCGCGCCCACGAAGTCGAGACGCAAAGCGGCTGGCGCGAGCGGTTCGATGCGGTGGCCAGCAATGCCGATCTGATCCACACCTACCGCGATCTGCTGGGCGAGGTCGGGCAGGGAATGCGGCGCGCGCAAAAGCTGGCGCGCAAACGCTGGTCGCCGGCGATTTTCGCGGTCCATTTCGCGCTGGAAGGCAGCTGGCCCGGGATACCGCATCATTCGGTGCTGATGGGCCCGCGTTACGAGGGGCTGCTGGCCGACATCTTCGAGGCGGGGGTGCTGCCGCGCGATCAGATCATCCACCTCCACCACCCGACCGTAACCGACGGCTCGCTGGCGCCCGCCGGGATCAGTCTGTTCACAGCGTCGATACCGGTGGCGCATCGCGGCAAGCTGCCAATTGACTGGGATGCGGTGGCGCCCTTGCTGGAGGCGCGGATCATCGCCGAAATCGGGCTGCGCCTGATCCCTGACATCGACGACCGCATCCTGACCCGCCTCACCCGCACGCCGAAGGATCATGCCGAGGCGACCGGCGCGCATAATGGCAGCGCCTATAGCCTGGAGCCGACGCGGCTGCAAAGCGGCTGGGGGAGGGCGCATAACCGCGACGGGGTGATCCCCAACCTCTATCTGGTAGGCGCGGGCACGCATCCGGGGGCCGGCATTCCCGGCGTGATTGCCGGGGCGAAAGTGACGGCGGGGCTGATGCTGGACGACCTTAAACGCTGACCCGGACGTGCCGGCACGTGGCTGACCCGGACGTGCCGGCACGTGGCGGCTTATGGGGTCGGACGGGTCGCACCTGGTGGATAGAGCCGCCGGAACAGCCTGCCATGCTCGCTTAACATCACCAGCGCCAGCGCGCCCGTACCTGCGCCTAACAGCGCCAATGCCAGCGGCCGCGCGGTGCCATCATACGCCTGCCCGATCAGCGCACCCAGCCCGGCGGCCAGCACCATGCGGATAAAGGCCTGCGCCGAAGCCGCCGCCCCGGCATTGCGCGCGAAGGGCTGGAGCGCGATCGAACCGAAATTGGCCCCGATGAACCCCAACAGGCACATGTTGAGCGTCATCAGCGGCACAAAGGTCCACAGCGTCTCCGCGCCCGAATTGGCCAGCGCCAGCTGCGCGCAGCTGGTGGCGATATAGACCAGCAGCGCGCTATGCGACACGCGGCGCGCACCGAACCGCTCAACGATCCGTGAATTGATGAAGCTGGTCGTCGCCATCACCAGCGCCATGCCGCCGAAAATCAGCGGAAACCGCTTGCCCGCCCCGAAATGCTCGCCCAGCAGCTGCTGGGTCGAGTTGATATAGCCGAACATCACCCCCTGAATCAGCGCCATGCCGAAGACATAGCCATATGCCGCGCGGTTCACCGTCACATCGCGCATCGTGCGCAGCACGGTGCTGATCCGCATCGGCTGGCGGTAATCGAAATGCAGCGTCTCGGGCAGGCGCAGCGCGGTCCACACGCCCACCGCCGCGCCCAGCAGCGCCATCATCCCGAAGATCCAGCGCCACCCGGCGAACAGCAGCACGCCCTGACCCAGCGAGGGGGCGATCATCGGCACGAACATGAACACCATCGAGACCATCGATTGCAGCTTGGCCATCCGGTCGCCCTCGAACCGGTCGCGGATGATCGCTGCGGGCAGCACCACCAGCCCCGCCGCCCCGACGCCCAGCGCGGCGCGCGCCACCAATAAGCCGGAAAAGCTGGTGACCAGCGCGGCGGCGGCAGTGCACACCACATAGGCGACCAGTGTGCCCAGGATCACCGGGCGCCGGCCGTACCGATCGGCCAATGTGCCCGGGATCAGCGAACCCAGCCCGGTGAACAGGATATACACGCCCACCACCAGCTGACGCTGATTGGGGCTGGCCGCGCCCAGGTCGCCCGAAATCCGCCCCAGCGCGGGCAGCATCGCATCCACTGCCAGCGCCTGCAACGCCTGAAGCATCGCCATCAGCGCAACGAACTCCTTCGCACCCATTCGCCCCATATGAATGATTGCGCGCGGCGGGGGCAGGGAGGAGTCGGCGGTTTCGGGAGCGGGAATCACCGCAGCCTCATGCCCGCGCGGACACGGTTTGGCCAGCGGCAAACGGGCGTTTTGGCGGATTGAACGAAGCCTGTGCAGTTTTTGGTTCGGAAGCCTGTGCATCCCGCGCCCCCTCCCGACCTCCCACAGAGTACACCCTGAATGGGGGGGTCGGGAGGGGCGCGGGATGGCACAGGCTTCCCCGCCGGCAGGCGACAATCAAACCGGCCCGCTTCCCTCGCAAAGCCGCCCGTTCGCGCTATCCCCGACAACCCGCTATCGCCGGCGATAGACCAGCCGCTGCCCGCCGGTTTGCTGGTGATAGGTGTAAACCAGCTGGTAATCACGAGCCAGGGCGGCCGCCAGCGCCGCATGGGTGGCGCGGTTTCCGCGCTCGAACTCGGGTGCGTAATCGACCACGGTTTCGGGCATGGCGCGCATGATCCGAGCCTCCTCCATCACTGGATCGACGCCCAATGCGCGCGCCGAAGCCTCATCGGCAAGGTTGAGGTGGCCCGGGAACGCCCAACGCGTCGGCAGGCACGAATGCGTCAGCAGATAGAGCGCCGGCGGCCCGTCATAAACATAGAGGCAGCCGTGATGTGGCTGCGCGGCGGCGACCAGCCCCGGACCGGCAGCGCGCCCGCCAACGCGCAGCTCGATAAACGGTGGTATCGCGAAACTGAGCAAGGCGAAAAACCCGAGGAATCCCCGCGCCACGCGCCTGGCCCTCGCAAATACCGGCGCGGCGGCAATCAGCGCCGGGGCCAGCAGCGGCATTGCGTAATGGGGGCTGAGGAAAGTGCCGAACAGGATCAACCCCGCGAGCGCCGCCGCCAGCCACAGCATCGCGAAATCGGGCCCTCGCCAGCCGCGCCAGACCGCGATCCCGCTCCACACCAGCAGTGGCCCGATCACCCCTGCGACCTCCAGAAAACCAATGAATTGCAGGTGCGGGTCCACCCGCACCCGGCCAAAGATCGACAGGAAATTGGCAAAGACAAACGCCTCCCACGCCCCGATATGCCAATAATACAGCGCCGCCAGCCCGGTCGGCAGCAGCGCGCACCCGCCCCATAGCAGCCCCGGCGTGACCACATCCGCGATGCGCCCCGTCCCGCGCCAGCGCGCCCACAACAGCGCACCGCCTAGGAACAGCCCCTCGAACACCGCGGTATATTTGATCTGCAAGGCGATCCCCACCAGCAGCATCGCCGCCGCCCCCAGCGGCACTGCCCGCCCGCCGTCACGCACGCGCCATACCAGCAGCGCGGCGCCCAGCATCGGCAGATTGAGCCAGACTTCGCCCTGACCGCCGCTGCCCTCCATGAAATTGAGCCACACGACATAGAGGCACGCCGCGATCCACCCGGCGAAATCCCCGCCCCAGAAATCCGCGCCCCAGGAATCCCTGGCCCAGACATCCCTGGCCAGCCGCCGCCCCGCCCGCTGGATCAAAAACGCGGTCAGCGTCACCACCATCCACGCCAGCAGTTTATACGCCGCCAGCCCGCCCCCAGTCAGCGCCGCGCCCGCGAAAATCAAAAATAGCCCGATCGGCTTGCGGTCAAAGATATCGACATAGGGCAACGCCCCATGCGTCATCCGGTCACCAACCAGCGCATAGAATTGCTCGTCATAACCGAGGAACGGATCGCCCATCGCCTGCCCCCGCAGTGCCAGCGCGAACAGCGCCAGCAGCAGGAACCCCGCCAGCGGATGCGTGTACCAGTGCCGATCCTCCGCCCCGTCGATCACCATATCCCCTCGCGCTCAGCCGCGCTAAAGGCCATCCATGGCATCCGCAGCAAGCGAACCCAGCGATAGTGGCACGCCCGGCCAGCGCAAGATCATCCATGTCGATATGGACGCCTTCTATGCCAGTGTGGAACAGCGCGACGACCCGCCCTTGCGCGGGTTGCCGGTGGCGGTGGGCGGCGCGGGCGTGCGCGGCGTGGTCGCGGCGGCCAGCTATGAGGCGCGGGTGTTCGGGGTACGCTCGGCGATGGCCTCGGCCAAAGCGGTGCGTCTGTGCCCTGATCTGGTGTTCCGGCCGCCGCGTTTCGAGGTCTACCGCGCGGTCTCGCGCCAGATCCGCGCGATTTTCGCCGATTACACCGCGCTTATCGAGCCACTGTCACTCGATGAGGCCTATCTCGATGTCACGCAGGATCTGCGCGGGATCGGCTCGGCGACGCGGATCGCCACGCTGATCCGCCAGCGGATTGCCGCCGATACCGGGCTGACCGCCAGCGCCGGGGTCTCGTACAACAAATTCCTCGCCAAGCTTGCCTCGGACCAGAACAAGCCCGACGGTCTTTGCGTAATCCGCCCGGGCGAGGGTGCGGCGTTCGTCGCCTGCCTGCCGGTGCGGCGCTTTCACGGGGTGGGCCCGCGCGGTGCTGCGAAGATGGCGGCGCTGGGCATCGTGACCGGCGCCGATCTCGCGGCGCGCGACATGGCGTTTTTGCGCGCCAACTTTGGCGCTCAGGCCGATTACCTGTATCTGGCGGCGCGCGGCATCGATCTGCGCGGCGTCGAGGCCAACCAGCGGCGCAAATCCTTGGGCGGGGAGCGGACGTTCGACCGGGACATCTCGGGCGGCGCGGCGCTGCGCGAGGCATTGTCGGCGATCATCGGTATTGTCTGGGCCGATATTGCCAAGCACGCCGCGCAGGGCCGCACCCTGACGCTCAAGCTGCGCCTCGCCGATTTTTCGCCGCGCAGCCATGCGCGGTCGCTGCCAAGGCCCATCGGCGCGCGTGAGGAATTCGCCGCGCTGGCCGGGCAATTGCTCGACGATGTGCTGCCGCTGCCGCAGCCGGTGCGGTTGATGGGCCTCACGCTGTCGAGACTGAGCACGCCGGATGTGCCGCAGGTTGCAGAGCCACCAGCCGACATCGCCGGCCAACTCGCGCTATTCTGACAGCCACAGCGGGATTTTTCGCGCCAGATACGGCGAAATGTCCGAGGGCAAAGCATCGGGCGCAAAGAATTCCGCCGCCACCACCTCGCGGTTATCGGGCCGGGGCGTGCCGGCCGCTTGCCCCACCACGATATGCACCAACCCGCCCGAGCCATGCCCAGAACCCCGCAGCGTGTCGGCAATCGCCGCGACCACGCGCGGGGCCTTAAGCGTGCAGCCCAGTTCCTCGCCCAGCTCGCGCGCGGCGGCGGCAAGCGGATCCTCGCCCGCCTCCATCGCGCCGCCAGGCGGCATCCAGTCGCGCGCGCCATACGAATGCCGCACCAGCAGCACGCGGCCTTGCGCGTCCTGCGCCAGCACCCGGCAGCCGCTGCCCCGGCTGCGCCGCAGCCGCCACCACACCCGGCGCAGCGCATGCGCCCCGCGCAGGCCCACGCGGTGCAACGGCGCCGGCAGCATCGGCGCCAGCACCGTTTCCAGCATCAGCAGAAACATGTGGCCTGGGCCCTTATCGCCGCCAGGACGCGCGCAATCGGCAGGTCGTTCTGCCCTCGCATCGCCGCCATGAACAGCGCGCGCTTCTCCGCCCCGCGTATCACGAACATCAACTGATCCGCATTCACCAGCGCCGGGATGGTCAGCGACAGCCGCGCGAAAGGGGCCTCGGGCGGCAGCGGATCGGGGGTCAGCCGGCGCAACGGCAGCGGATCGTCGGCGCGCGGATCGGTGTTGGGGAACAGCGAGGCAATGTGCCCGTCGCCTCCCATGCCCAGCCATCCCAGCGCGAAACGCGGCACATTGGCATGCTCGGCCAGAGGCACGATCGCGGCCCCCAGCGGCTCCAGCACCGCACGGATCCGCCCGACATTGCTGGCCGGATGATCCTCCGCCACGATGCGGTCATCGCCCGGCCACACCGCGAGCCGCGCGAAATCAAGCGGCAGGCGGGCCAGATCGGCAAGGATGGGGAACGGCGTCGCGCCGCCGGGTATGGTGATCGCGATGCTGCCGACTGTTGCGGCCAAAGCGGCGATCAGGCGCGTGGCGAGCCATGCGGCGATGTCGGCGTCGCTGGCGCCCTCGATAATTTCGATGTCGATCATGGGCTGCGCATACCATTGTCCGCTGCGCGTAGCTTGCGGTTTCTGTCAATAAACCCGGAAAGCATGCGCCACCATCGCCGCCCCTCCACCCAGCAGCAGTACCCCCGCGATTCGCCGCGCCAGCGCCACCAGCCGCCGCGCCGCCAGCAGTGGTCGCGCCGCCGCCACGCCCAGCAGCAGCGCCAGCACGCTGCCCACCGCGCCGCCAACTCCAGCTTCCAGAGGCATGGCGCTCGCCGCCGCGATCGCCAGAATCAGGAACCGCGCCACATCGGTCATCTGCCCGGCCAGCAGCACCAGCGCGGCGGCGAACAGCGAATAGGTCGGCTCGGCGGGATCGCGCTTTGGCGTCAGGAACAAAGATTCGGCGCCTGCCGCCAGCAGCGCGAACCCGGCGAACAGCGCCTGAGCTGGCTGGTTAAGCTCATCGGCGATTTCACGCGTCGCCCATGCTGCCAGTGCCGAGGTCAAAATGCCGCAGATCACCGCCGCCGCGATCAACGACGGGCGCTGCCCCTGCCGCAGGGTCAGCGCGGCCAGCAACAGCTGATCGCGCGCGCCCACCCCGGCCAGCAACACCGCCACCAGCGCAAAGATCGCGGCGGTCATCGGGGGCCAGTCATCAAAGGGTGCCGTGGCTGCGCATTGCGTCTGCCTAACGGCGATGGGGCGGGGTGCAAGCACGCTAACCATGATGGCGCGATCTGCCGGCGAAAAACCGGGCGAGCCGGCGATCACGCGGCGTTCTTGCCATCCCCTAAACCGGCCTCTCGCCGAGTTGCGGGCAAGCCGGCAAATGGTTAGGGTGGACTGCCAAGCTTCGATGCGAGACACGGCTTGTCACTCCATCCGAGGCGTCCGAAAGGCTGAGAAGCCGCATATGCTGAGGATCTGTTCTCGAAAACCCGCTCTGCCACCGAGCCGGAGGCCAATCCCGCGCCGCCCGAACCGGCCAAATCCCGCACTAGTACCGTGGGCTGGCTGCTCAATACCGAAAACGCCAGCGTGATTTGGGATGCGCCCAAGCCGGTGCGGATCGAGTCCCAGAGCGCCGATCCCCGGTCTGTCGGGCAATGTCCCTCGGTTTTGGATTTCGACCGCCACAATTTCGCGATCAATTGCCCGATCGATGTGCACCTGCGGCTGAACCTGACCGCTGGCGGCATGGACATCACCAACGTGCTGGCCGATAAAAGCCCGATCCGCGCGGATATGCTCCAGCGCTGGATCGTATTCCAGCCGCGGCACGAATGGCGGCACCCGCAGCGCCCGGTGCTGCAGATGCTGACCTCCTATGTCTTCGTGTGGGACGATCCGGTCTATATCAGCCAATACCCCCCCATGCAGCACTACCTGGGCGATGCGCGGCCGGGTATTCAGATCAATGGCCGCTTTCCCATCGATGTCTGGCCGCGCGCGCTGCAATGGGCGTTTGAGTGGCATGATACGACCAAGGACCTGATCCTGCGGCGCGGCGAACCGCTGTTCTATGTCCGGTTCGAGTGGCCGGACCCGTCGGCGCCGGTGCGGGTCATCCCGGCCAAAAAGACGCCCGAACTGGACAGCTACGGCGGCTGTCCTACATAAACCTTTATGTTTACATGAGGATTGGTGCGAATGCTAGGTTGACAGGCGCTCGCCGAATGGGCTCAACTGCCATACCGTCTGGAAGGTTGAACCTTGACAGGGGTTGAGAGGGTCACTAGCTGCCCCGCATCGAGCCTTGGCATATCGATCAGACGCCTCGCGAGTCGAAAATATTTACGATTACCGGTTATCCCGCTGAGCATCGCCCTCTTAACTGGGACGAAAGAATATGAACGATCAAGTGCCAACCACCCATCTGAAAGAACTTTCCGCGTGGTTTGCGCGGGAGAAGCATGATCATGGCCTTGAGGAAATGACGTTCTGCCCAGGATCGGATCGGGAAGTCGCACGTGAAGAGGCGGCTAAGGTCGCGCTTGCGATGCTAAAGTACGTTCCAGCCTAATTTTTCAACGATTTAGTTAGGCTTAAAAGGCGGATCTTTGATCCGCCTTTTTGATTCTCACTATAAAATTAGGCAGGGGATGCTGATCGAATGAGCGGCAGAATCGTAGATGCTATTTTGGTCGCTCGCGATCTGTTGACGCGCTATCCCCATATCAGCGTGGCGCGGCTCGGGCCTCATCCGATGAGCGTTGCGAATGAATTTTCAAAGCGCGGTATAGCGGTCTGCGAAAAAATCTCGACTGCGCCTCAATCAAGCATTCTGCACGCCGTCCGGGATAGTGCCGCAAAAATTCGCAATCTCACTGAGTTCAATATTTCAATTATTCCAGTCCCCGTCAAAGAAGTTTCCATTGCCCTAGGCGATGATGGAAAACCCAAGAGCGGAGATCGTGTTATGCGGAGCCTATTGCTCCGCTATGGCACCAAGGCTGAGATACGATTTGTCGATGCTCTCAACGATTGCTGGAAACGGTTTGTGGTCTGTAAGGAACTCGCTCACTTGATCATGGGCGAGGGTAATGGCACTCGTGCGGAGAGTGTTGAAGAGCAACTCGCTATGGCATACGCTATCTGTAACGATGCGAAGCCGGAGACGGAACTCAGCGGGGAGCAATTTGCTTGGTTTGTTGCGGCTGAGCTTTTATTGCCGTTTGGCGACCGCGCCGAAATGAAGGCAAGGAAGATCGGCGGGGAAACTGATCTTTCAATAGCTCGCTCATACTGGGCGCCTAGTGCGATCATCAGTATGCTATTTGATACACCGTATGGCGAGATTTCGAACAACTTGAATGATCTTCCCATCAACGGTTTGCTATCCGGAGATGGCGACCACTGCTAGGCTGCTGGCGCTTCGCCTGGTCGCTCATCGCACAGCTCACGGTCTTACCGGCGCAAAAGCCCCATAGCCTTTTGCGCGCCAATCACTCATCGATTTCGACTGCTTCTAGGGGGAAGTCTCCGGTCACAACCTTGGTACTGTCGAACCACGAACAGTAGGCATGAACAGGGCCGCTCGCGATCATGCCGCTTTCATGCACCGCAGTGACGGTCATCAAGGGGCCACCGGATTTCAACCGGACTACACTGCCGACTTTGATTTCCTGCGTCATTGGATTCCCCCACGTGATTCTGCCGCGAAGATAGCGGGATGCGTAAAAAGCGCTAGGTCGAATCTCCCGGCGCCGGGCAACGAAATCCCAATAGAGATAGTTGAACGGGCAGGCTTGCGGGCCGGCCTTCAGCTTCACATCGTAGCGGCAGCCGCCGCAATAGTCGGACATCCGGTCGATATAGGCCCCGCTCGCGGCATAGGGCTTTGACGCCAGCAAGCCGCCATCGGCAAACTGGCTCATACCAATGGTGTTGGGCGCCTCCACCCATTCATAAGCATCGGCGTAGACTGCCAGATACCACTCATGCACCGCGTGCGGATCAATCCCGGCGAGCAGGGCAAAATTGCCGGTCACCATCAACCGCTGAATATGATGGGCATAGGCTTCATCGCGGGTCTGCGCGATACAGGCGCGCAAACAGGCGAGGTCAGTCTCGGCGGACCAGTAGAATGACGGCAGTTGCCGCGTGGCGCCAAGCGCGTTGCGGCGCGTATAGTCCGGTCCTTCGCGCCAATAAATACCACGGACATATTCGCGCCAGCCGATGATCTGGCGAATGAACCCTTCCGCGGCGTTGATCGGTGCGCGTCCGGCGCGATATTCGGCTTCCACCGCACGGCACATTTCCAGCGGATCGAGCAAGCCGCAGTTGAGATAAAGCGAGACCACCGCGTGATAGAGGAAACTCTCCCCCGCAAGCATCGCGTCCTGATAATCGCCAAAGCCGGGCAGGGCGGTTTTTAGAAAATGCGCAAAAGCGGCATCGGCATCATCGCGGGTCGTCCCGAACCAGAACGGGCGTAACGTCCCGAAATGATCGGCAAAGCTGGCATCGACCAGCGCCAGCACGTCCTCCGTCAGCGCATCGGGCGCAAAGCGCAGCGGTTGCGGCATCAGCAGATCGCGGGCGGCGGGTTTTCGATTGTCATGGTCATAGTTCCACTGCCCGCCGACGGGCTGATTGCCATCCATCAGCAACCCGGTTTTCCGCCGCATCTCACGATAGAAATATTCCATGCGCAACGCTTTGCGCCCCTCTGCCCAGCTTTCGAATTCGGCATGGCTGGCGATGAAGCGGTTGTCTTGATGCAAGGTGAGGTGGATTGCCTCATCAAGCCCCCGCAGTTCCGCAAGCACGCGCCATTCGCCCGGTTCGGTGACATGCAGCGATGTCGCGCCATGGCGCGACATC
>JANXUK010000028.1 GCA_025356275.1 Sphingomonadales bacterium
CCCCCTCCCGACCTCCCACAGAATAAAAACTGGATGGGAGGTCGGGAGGGGGCGCGGGATGGCACAGGCTTCCAAGCGAACGCAGCCGCCTTCAATTATCCCTAGGGCGATGCCCGCCACGCTGGCGCCGCTATGCCGCGCGGCATAGGCTGCGTGGCATATCCCAAGGAACCAGCCATGACCGACACTGCCACGCTCACCACCGCCACACCCGCCAGCGTTCTGGCCGAGGCGCGCGCCCGCACCGGGCTCAGCGATTTCGGCGATTCCGCAATCCTCGACGGCCTGACCCGATTGCTGGCCAGCTATGCCGATGAGGCCGGCTTCACTCCGCGCGGTTATCAGGGCGCGGTGGAGACGGTGACCGCCGCTATGGCCAACCGGATGCGGGTGGAGGATTGGCTGACCCGCCGTCCCGAATTGCTGACGCGGCCCGTGGAAAAGCCGCTGTTCCTGTTCGGCCTGCCGCGCACCGGCACGACGCTGGCGATCAATCTGCTGGCGGCGGACCCGGGTGCACGGGCATTCCTGCGCTGGGAGGCGTTCGATTCGGTGCCGCCGCCGCGCCCCGAAGAGCTTCACGCCGGCCCGCGTTACGAAGCGGCGCAGGCACGGATCGACATGTCGCTCAAATACGCGCCGCATATCTCCGCAATCCACCACGAGGACGGCGACAGTCCCACCGAATGCCAGTTTGCCATGGCGCCCAGCTTCTGCGCGCAAGTCTATGAATCGATGGCCGACATTCCCTCGTACCGGCACTGGTTCCTGCACGAAGCCGATTACATGCCGGCCTTCACCTATCACAAACGCCTGCTACAAGTGCTTCAGGCCGAGGCGCCGGGGCGCTGGACGCTGAAGAACCCGTGGCACCCGCTGTTCCTCAATGCGCTCATCGCGACCTACCCCGATGCGCGGCTCGTGATGACCCACCGCGATCCGGCCGATGTCGTCGGCTCGGCCTGTAGTCTGATCAAAGCGATACGCATGATGACTTCCGAAAAGGTCGATTGCGCGCGGATCGGCGCTACCATGGTCGAACTGTTCACGCTGATGATCGCGCGCACCGATGCGTTCCATGCCGAACGGGGAATCGATGCCATCCACCACATCCAGTATAGCGACATGATGGCCGACCCGCTGGGCACGATACGCGGCATTTACACCCGCTTCGACGAGCCCCTCACCCCGCAGGCCGATGCCGCAATGCAAGCCTATCTCGCGGCGAACCAACAGGGCAAGCACGGCGGCCACGCCTACCGCCTTGAGGATTACGGCCTGACCAGGGCCGGCATCCACGCGCATTTCGCCGATTACATCGCGCGCTATCGCATCCCGGTGCGGCGCGGCCCGTGACGCCGGAGCCCGCTGCCTTTTTGCGCGCCACCCTGCGTTGGGGAGATCAGCTTTGGGGCTTATGACAGCGAGCGGCATCATTCGATCTGGGTGCCCGATCATAGGGATCATAGTGTCAGCTTCTGACCCGATTCGATCTGGACGCCTGAGTTTACCGACCTTGCCATCGCCCCGCCAGCCCGCACCGGAATCTGGACGGGATCACCGTGGCGGCGGTGCTGACCCGGCATACAACGATCGTGACCACCGTGATCGTACCGTGCGCCGCCCTACCCGCCGACACCGCAATGGTCACCCAGGCGGAGCGCGACGCGGAGTGGTTGCGCCGCTATCGCGCGGTCAGCGGCGGTATGGGATCTGAAGCGGGATGGCCAAGCCTGGCAAATGGTTGGTCGACCCGTCAAGCGGCAACACCGACCCGCGCGCCTCAGGTCACTACGCGCCCGCCGTTCAGGCCGATAGTCTGCCCGGTGACATAGCGGGTGAAATCGGTGACGCCGGCATTGTTGACCAGGATCGTGATCGGACCGGATGCCGCGCGCAATTGCGCTACCGCTGCCCGCACCTCCCCGCGCTCCGCGATATTCGCGCCCAGCACGATCGCCCCGCCGCCCGCCGCCACGATCGCCGCGACCGTATCGGCGCAGCACGCGACATCGAGATCGAGCACGCCCACCGCCACGCCTTCACGCGCCAGACGTTTCGCGCAGGCCGCGCCGCATGCGGCCTTATATCGCCCAGGCGCTGGCCGGTCTGTCCCGTGGCTGGCCTGGCCCACATTATCGCTTGCCCGGCGCGCCCGGCGTGCCATCGTGGCCCAAAGGATATGTTCTGCAATGACCCGACCCACTACTCTGCCCAATCCGTCGACCCCGATGTGGCCATCCGCTCCGCGCAGCACCGCCAACCCCGCGCCACCGCGCCGCGCCGGATCGGTTCGGCGCACCTCCAGCATCGATGTCGAATGGCTGGAGGGCATTGACGGCACCCGTATCCTGCATGGCCGCGCCCGCGATTACGCCACCCCGCTGCACGGGGATGCGCGCACCATCGCCGCCGCCCGGATGGAGGCCACCATGGCCCCAGACAGGTCTATCACCGCGATCAATGCCACCCCCGCCCCGGCGCGGCTGGACGAACTGGTGGGTCAGCGCGGCGGCCGGCATCTGCGCGTCACCATGGCGCAGATCATGCCCGAGCTGATCGCCAGCGGCGCGCCTTTGTATCTGCCGCTCGACGATATTTCGGGTACTTCGCTGATCTGTGTCTGGGCGTGGTCGCTGTGGGACCAGGATTGGCTGGGGGGCGCGCGTCTCAGGATGGGCCCCGAGGAATTCGACGCGATGATGAGCCAGCGGGCCAATGTCTGCTGGGGATTGCAGACCGGCAACAGCGGGCTGTCCTCCGCCGGCGGCCACGCCGACATTGGCGCTGCCGATGCTGGTGATCTGGTCAACCCCGCCGATCCCGATGGCTGGCATGGCTTTCCGGTCATCCCCAACGCATCGTTCCGGCGCGCGCGGCGGATCGATGTGTGGCGCGAAGCTGGCCTGCTCCACATCGATTCCGCGTTTCAGGACAGCGCGGCGCGCCCCGGCGGCGGCCGTGCCGCGCTCCACGAATACCGGCTGACCGCCATCGCCGATCCGGTCAGCCAGGTCCTGCTCAGCCTCGATCCCGAGCCGCGCGTGCTGCCGTTCCGCGAATGCCCCGGCGCGGTGGACAATGCCCGTGGGTTGATCGGCACGCCGCTGACGGAAATTCGCACCAATGTGCTGGCACAGCTGCGCGGGCCGGCCGGGTGCACCCATCTTAACGACGCCTTGCGTGCGCTGGCCGAGGTGCCGGTTCTGGCGGCGCATCTGGAGTGTCTGAGTTAGAGGGAAGCCTGTGCCATCCGGCGCGCCCTCCCGACCTCCCACAGTGTAACTGGCCAGGCAGGTCGGAGG
>JANXUK010000045.1 GCA_025356275.1 Sphingomonadales bacterium
CCGCGCCTTCAACTCCTACGATAACATCGTCGATCATTGCTGCGAGGCATGGAACAAACTTATAGATCAGCCATGGCACATCATGACCATCGGTCGGCGCAAATGGGCACATGGGTCATGATCAATGCAGGTTGGTATTACACCTTGGACGGCAAGATCAAGGCGCTCCGCGCGATTTTAGGGGTGCGCGGGACGGAGAAGTGTAAAAAAGCCCGTGAGAAAGTAGAGGGGCTATACAACAAAAAGATACGTGGCCTTCAAGAGTTCCGTAACCGATTGGTCCACGACCCGATTGCTCACATAAATGGTCGAACGCACCGGCTGCAGATCAATGCCCCTGGTAAGCTTCATCTCGGCTTTCAAACCGAGAATTTAGAGGATTTGTTTAGAAAGGCGTACCAGATTGCCGATCTGGTGGACGAACTAGAGAAAATACTCAAACCCGCTCTCGATGAACACCCACCGCTGCCTTCGACATCGCCTCATAGATCGAAGTGGCTAAAAGATCAGGTGTGACAACACCGATCTCCAACTCATCAACACAGTGGCAATAGACAGACGCACCCGCCTCGATCATTTCGGGCGTGATCTCGATTTCTGAGCGCCGGCCTGTCGTCGAATCGGGTGCCATTGTCGTCTCGGTACGCCAAGTATATAATTGCCAAAAGGGCCGGCAGTTTCCCGCCGGCCCCTTTATGTTGTCCGCAAGCGGAGCGAAGTTTAGAACTTCCCCCGTTTAGAACTTTTCTGTGAAACCAAGCTTGATGACCCGCCCCAGCGTCCAGTTGTTATAGGACGGATTGTTGGTGTTCGCCCGCTTGATCGTCTGCGGCTGGTTGTCCATCAGATTGTCAACGTTCAGGCGGAACGATGCCCCGCTCAGCGCCCCGTGCGTATCCGCGAACGTGTAGCCGAGGCTCAAATTGGCCACAACGAACGCCCCGACATCCTCATCCACACCGAGGTAGTCAAACGCCCCATCGTGGAACCCGCCCGAGTAGTTCACCGTCATCCGGCCCGAAAACGGCCCCTGTCCAAAGCCGACAAAGGTCGAGGCGGTAAAGCGCGGCAGTGCATGGCCAAGCTCGTTGGTGGTTGCGCCGCTGTTGGTAATGCGGGCGCGAGTCGCGTTGGTCCCGTTCACACCCGCCGAAAAATTGCCCATATCGGTGGTGATGTCATAATTCATGTGGAAGTCGACACCCTCCACCTTTGCAGCGTTCAGGTTTGACGTCCGCGAGTCCACCAGGACCGCGAGATTCGACGCTCCACCGGCGATCTGCGCCGCGATTGCTGCACCATTGGCCAATTGCGACAGGATCGTATTATAAAGCGCGTTATTATTCGCAGTCAGTTCATTGTTATAATAATAGCTGCCCGGGTTGGTCTGATAAGTACTGGCATTACCGGGGTTCAGTGCACCGATCGCATTCTTCAGATTGATCGAATAGAATTCGGCCCCAAAGCTGAGGTGCGCAACCGGCTTGGCATCGAAGCCCACCGCCCAGCTGGACGAGGTTTGCGGCTTGAGCCCAAGCGGCGAACCGCCGGTTAGCACCAGGAAGTACGTGCCCTGGCCGTTGTCCGATTTACCGGTCGCAACCTGCGGACGCGACGTGGCCGAGAAATTGACGCCTGCCCGGCCCAAACCAATGCCCAGCGAATCCAGCGGGGTCGGCGCGTTATACGATGTATCATAATGCCCATAAATCTTGAGCCACGACACCGGCTTCAGCGTAAGGCCGACGGTGGGATTGGTGGTCGAGCCGAAATCGCTGTATTTGTCATAGCGGACCGAACCCGAGACATCCGCAAACGGCGCCACCGGCAGGGTGATTTCGCCAAAGGCCGACTTCGCGTTGCGATGTGCGCTGTTATACGGCAGACTGGACACCGAACCATTCGGCCCCGCAATTACCCGCGTTGCATCCTTGTTATATTGATATTCCACGCCAACGGCGACCTTGGCCTGACCGCCGGGCAGCATGAACAGCGGACCATCGACAACCGCCCGCATATCGAACAGGTCATGGGTGGTGTCCTGCGCGGTTTCAAAATTGGTGATGTCGTTGATCACCGCCGCGCTGGCCGCCGCGACGTTGAGCGGATTGAGCTGGCCAGAATTGATATAGCTCTGGGTCAACGGACCATTCACCCCCGGCATACGCTGATAATTGGTCGAGCGACCAATGCTCGCAGTGGTGCGCAAATGCCAGTTGCCGCCAAACTTGACGTTCAGCTCAGGGGTAACGCCGTAAGTTTGAAAACCAACCAGGAACGGCTTGTTGACATAGGCCGCATTGGGCCCGAGCGCGAAGCCGGTGCCGCCCTGCGTCGAAATGATCGTGCCGAAAGCGGGCGGAACCGCCGGCGCCACGAACGCTGAATCCACCGTGGCATACCCCACCGGATAGCCGGGCAGCGTCGAGTCGCGCTTGGTGTAATAGGCCGTCACGCGCAGATCGACATTATCGGACAACTCCTGCGACAGCGCACCAAATACGTTGGTGCGCTTTTGCCCAGGCAGATAGGTCTGCGCCGAGATCTGATCGCAGGCCGTGCCCACCGGGAACCGGCCGGCACCGGGCGCCGCCGCGTTGTTGGTATAGCCAGCGCCATAGTAGAAGTAGTTGACCACGCTGCCCACCGGGCTGTTGCATTGCGTGCTGACGTAGCTGCCCGTGCCGGCGGCGTTGTAAACCTTGCCCGACGACCACGGCACCTGGCCGTTCAGGATGACGTTGCGATCCGAATGGCCCACCGAAATATAGGCGTTGCCGCCGGTCCAGCTGTGGCCGGCGGTGACTGCGCCGTCCCATTCATGGAACCCGCCGATGGTTGTGCCAAAACCGAAATTGCCGTCGACCTTGATACCATCGAATTTCTTCATGGTGCGGAAGTTCAACACCCCGGCAACCGCGTCCGCGCCATACAGCGACGAACCGCCGTCGGTCACGATGTCGATACCGGCCAGGACGGCCGCGGGGATGATGTCGACATCGGGCGAAGATTGATTGACGCCGACCGGCGCAATGCGCATGCCATCGACCAGCACCAGGGTCAGCGCGCCCGATGTGGTGTTGGACGAAGGGAAGTTGCGCAGGTTCGGACGGTTGATCGACAGGCCCGAGGTGACGCCGCGCGGATCGCCCTCGATACGGCCGTTGAACGAGTTCGCGATCTGCGGAACGACGCTCAGCAGCTCGTTGGTCGAGGTTGCTGCCTGCGCCAGGATCGCCTTGGAATCGACGGTAATGGTCTGCGAACCAACCGCGACCGTACCATGGATCAATGTCCCGGTTACGACGATTTCCGCCGCCTTGTTGCTGTCATCGGTGGCGGTGGGTGCCGGTGCGGTCTGCGCATGGGCAGCACCCGAAACCGACAACAGGCTTACGCTCGACAAAGCGACAATACGAAAAAGCTTCACTATGCATCCCTCCCACACAGAACATCTGTTCCCGGCGCCCGTTTGAGGCCGTCCGGATGGGTTTCAATACAGGGGGACCGCCGGGGCGCCAGAAAAACACGCAACGCCTCAGCGATACCTGTGGCAATGTTGCCCGATTAACTCGATTAACCCCAACGGCGGTGGCGGCCGGCAACGCGCTCACCCCATCAGCCGGTAGCCCACCCCCGGCTCATTGCGCAGCAGCACGGGCCGCGCCGGATCGTCCTCCAGCTTCTTGCGGATGCCCCGCGCCGCGACGCGCAGATATTCGATGTCGTGCTCATGCCCGGCGCCCCATACCTCGCGCAGCAGCTGCGCATGCGTGATAACCCGCCCTGGATGCCGGGCCAGCGCCGCCAGCAAAGCGTATTCCTTGGGCGCCAGATGCACCTCCGCGCCCGCCCTGGTGATCCGCCGCGCCGCCAGATCGATCGCCACATCGCCCATCTGCACCACCGCCCCGGCCTCCGCGCCCAGCCGGTGGCGCAGCGCGGTGCGGATGCGGGCCAGCACCTCCTCGCTGTCGAACGGCTTGGTGATGTAATCGTCGGCGCCCAGATCGAGCGCGTTCACCTTGTCCGCCGTCGCCCCCCGAGCCGAGATCACCAGCACAGCGGCAGCGGGCTTGATCAGCGGGATCAGTTCCAGCCCGTCCCGGTCCGGCAGCCCCAGGTCGAGCAGCACCGCCGCCGGCCGGTCGATACCCAGCGCCGCCAGCGCAGCGCGCGCATCCCCGGCCTCGACCGTGCGATAGCCGGCCCGCGTCAGGCTGGCGCGCAGCAGGTGGCGGATCGCCGGTTCGTCATCGACGATCAGGATGGTGACGCCGTTCACCCGCCCGCTTTCCGCAATTGCGCCTCGGGAAAGGTCAGCGTGAAGCACGCCCCGGCGCGGTCGGTGCGGTTGGCGGCGCTGACCGCGACCCCCATAGCCTCGGCAAAGCCCTTGACGATGGCGAGGCCCAGCCCGCTGCCGCCGCTGCGGTCGCTGCCCTCGATCCGTGCGAAGGTGCCAAAAATCCGCGCCTCCTCGCCCGGCGGCAGACCCGGCCCCTCGTCGCGCACATCAAGCGAAATGCCCTCGCGCAGGCGCCGCGCCGCGACGGTGATCGTGCTCCCGGCATCGCCATATTTTGCCGCATTTTCGATCAGATTGATGAGGCAATGATGGAACAGCTGTGGATCGGCCAGCACGAAGGGCAGCTCCGGCGCGACATCCAGCGCAATCGGCCGCCCGGCCAAGGCGCGGCGCAGATCGTGCACCGCGCTGGCCACCGCCTCGGCAATATCGACCGGCTCGATACTGTGATCAAGCGAACCCGCCTCGATCCGCACCATATCGAGCAGATTGTCCACGAAGCGCTGCAGCCGCTCGGCCTCGGCGCGCGCGGTGGTCAATGCCGCCGCCTGCACCGCATCCGCCGGCTGCATCGCGCCCAGCGTGCCCAGCATGATCGTCAAGGGCGTGCGCAGATCGTGGCTGACCGAGGACAGCAGGGCGGCGCGCAGCCGGTCGCGCTCCTCCAGCCGGGCAACGTGCGCCATCTCCGCCTCCATCCCGATCCGCTCCAGCGCCAGCGCCGCCTGATCGAGCAGGCTGAGCAGCAGCGGCAGGCCGTCGGACCGGATCGGCAGTGCCGCATCGGCGCGCGCCAGCCCGAAAACCCCGATCACCCGGCCCCCCGCCGCCAGCGGATGAAACAGCCACTCCGAAGCGGTCAGCGTATCCGACCCGCGCCCCGCCGGCCTTGCCTTATCGAACGCCCAGCGCGCAGCGGCATGATCCAGCGCGCCCATCCGGTCCTCTGGCGGGTATGCGGCGCGCAGCTCCATCCCGCCCTCGCCCGGCATCAGCAACATCGATTGCGCATCGAACAGCCGCGAAATCTCGGCGCAGGCGACCTGCCCCAGCTCCTCGGTGCGGGTAACCGCCGTCAGCAATCGGGCGAACCCGGCCAGCGCGCTGTTCTGCCCCGCGCTCGCCCGTGCCAGCACCGCCTGCGCACGCAGCCGCGCCGCCAGGCTGCTGCACACCATCGCCACCCCGATCAGCACCAGCACGGTGATCAGGTTCTGCGGATCGGCGATGGTGAAATTGTAGATCGGCGGAATGAAAAAGAAATTATACGCCAGCGACGAGACGACCCCGGTGATCGCACCCGTCCATACGCCATAGCGGGTCGCGGCAAACATCACCGGCAACAGATAGAGCAGCGCGATATTGGTGATATTGCCGAAGGCTGCGATGCTGACCCCGATCAGCGTGACCAGCGCGATCAGGCTGGACGCCTGCGCATAGCCCGCCGCGGTGCCGAATGCGCCGGGCTGGCGCGGGCGCGGCGGTGCGGTACCCAGGTCCTCCACCGGCAGCACATGCACCGCGATCCCGGGCGTCTCACGCACCAGCCGGTCCACTACCGAGCCGTGCCTTAGCTCGAACCAGCGCGAGCGCGCGGATTTGCCGATGATCAGCTGGGTCGCGCGCGCATCGGCGGCGGCACGCTTCAGCCCCTCGATGACATTCTCGCCCGGCACCGAGGCCAACTGCGCGCCCAATTGCGCCGCCAGATGCATCGTGCCGGCCAGCGCCGCATTCTCGGCATCGGAGAAGCCGGCGCTGCGCGGCGTGACGATATGCACCGCGCTCCACGGCGCGCGCATTGCATCGGCCATGCGTTTGGCGGTGCGGACCAGTTCGGCCGCGCCCGGATGCTCGCTGACCGCGACCACCAGCCGGTCGCTGACCGCCCAATTGCCCGCCAGCGCATGCGCGCGCAGATAATCGAGCATCTGCGCATCGACTGCCTGCGCTGCCCGCCGCAGCGTCAGTTCGCGCAGCGCCGACAGGTTCGATTTGGAGAAATAATGCCCGAGCGCCCGCGTCGCTTCCTGCGGGATATAGACCTTGCCGGCCTTCAACCGCTCGATCAGCTCGTCCGGCGGGATGTCGACGATCTCGATCTCGGCGCTCTCCAAGACGCTGTCGGGCAAGGTCTCGCGGACGCGCACGCGGGTGAAGGAGGCGACCAGATCGTTGAGGCTCTCCAGATGCTGGATATTCAGCGTGGCGTAAACGTCGATCCCCGCCGCCAGCAGCTCCTCGACATCCTGATAGCGCTTGTCATGCCGGCTGCCCGGCGCGTTGGTATGCGCCAGCTCATCGACCAGCGCCAAGGCGGGCCGCCGCGCCAGCAGCGCGTCAATGTTCATCTCGTGCAGGACGTGCCCCTGATAGGCTACCGCCAGCCGGGGCATCACCGGCAGGTCGCCGATCCGCGCCTCGGTATCCAGCCGGCCATGCGTCTCGACGATGCCGATGACTGTGTCCGCGCCGGCGGCGGCGCGGCTGGCACCCTGCCCCAGCATCTCGTAAGTCTTGCCGACGCCGGGCGCCGCGCCCAGGAACACTTTCAGCCGCCCGCGCGCCTCCTGCGCTGCGGCGCGCAGCAGGGCATCGGGGTCTGGTCGCTGGTCCGTCACCCGCCCGCTTTTGCCCCCGAATGTGCCAACCTGTCGAGCGCCAGATTGAGCAGCAGCACATTGACCCGCGGCTCTCCGATAAAGCCCAGCAATGCCCCCTCGGTATGCGCCGCGACCAACGCCTCGATTGCCGCCGGGGCCAGCCCGCGCGCCGCCGCCACCCGCGCGATCTGATAGCGCGCTGCCTCGGGGCTGATATGCGGGTCCAGGCCGGAGGCCGAGGTGGTCAGCAGGTCGGCCGGGATCGGGGCGGCGCTGCCCCTGCGGAACGCCACCTGGTCAGACTTGATCCGGTCGACCAGCGGCTTGGACGTCGGGCCGAGGTTTGAGCCCCCCGAATTGGTCGCGTCATAGCCCTTGCCCGCCGCCGACGGACGCCCATGGAAATAGCGCGGCGCGGTGAAATTCTGCCCGATCAGCTCCGACCCGATGACATGGCCATCGCGGCTGATCAGGCTACCCCCCGCCTGCGCTGGCACCACCAGCGCACCCAGCCCGGTCAGCAACGCCGGATATATCAGGCCCACGAGCAGCGCAAAAAGCAACGTCATCATCACCGAAGGGCGGATCGCCGCGATCATTTCCTTGTACACAGATGCCTCCTCAAACCAGATGCAGGCCAACGACCACCAGGTCGATCGCCTTGATGCCAATGAACGGCGCGATGATCCCGCCGACGCCATAGATCGCCAGATTGCGCGCCAGCAGCGGCCCAGCCCCGACCGACCGGTACGTCACGCCCCGCAAGGCCAGCGGCACCAGCGCCGGGATGATCAGCGCGTTGAAGATGATCGCGGAGAGGATCGCGCTGCGCGGACTGTGCAGCGCCATCACGTTCAGCACGCCGAGGCCGGGATAGAGCGCCACGAACATCGCCGGGATAATCGCGAAATACTTGGCAACATCATTGGCCACCGAAAACGTCGTCAGCGCGCCGCGCGTCATCAGCAGCTGTTTTCCCAGCCCGACGATCTCGATCAGCTTGGTGGGGTCGCTGTCCAGATCGACCATATTGCCTGCCTCGCGCGCCGCCTGCGTGCCGGTGTTCATCGCCACGCCGACATCCGCCTGCGCGAGGGCCGGCGCGTCATTGGTGCCATCGCCGCACATCGCGACCAGTCTGCCGCCCTGCTGCTCGGCGCGGATCAGCGCCAGCTTGTCCTCGGGCGTTGCTTCGGCAAGGAAGTCATCGACCCCGGCCTCGGCAGCAATCGCGGCCGCAGTTAGCGGATTGTCGCCGGTGATCATCACGGTGCGGATGCCCATCCGGCGCAACTCGGCAAAACGCTCACGCACGCCGGCTTTGATGATGTCCTTCAGCGCGATAATGCCCAGCAGCCGCCCGTCCTGCGCCACCGCCAGCGGGGTCTGACCCACCCGGGCGATCTCGTCGCTGATCCGGCGCAGTTCGGTGGCGGCAGCGGTGGTCGCGGCCTCCGGGTTGGCGCGCAATATCGCCTCGACCGCGCCCTTCTGGAACAGCGCGCCGCCGCTGCGCACGCCCGAGATGCGGGTCTGGGCCGTAAACGGGATGATCTCCTCCGGCGGGTTGCGGCCCTCGGCGCTGATGCCGAATTGCTCACGCGCCAGCACCACGATCGAGCGTCCTTCCGGGGTCTCATCGGCGAGGCTGGCGGTAAACGCCGCCTCGGCCAGTTCGCCCTCGGTCACGCCGGTCAGCACGCGCATCGCGCTGGCCTGACGGTCGCCAATCGTGATCGTGCCGGTCTTGTCGAGCAGCAGCACGTCGATATCGCCCGCCGCCTCCACCGCGCGTCCCGATTTGGCCAGCACGTTGAACCGCACCAGCCGATCCATGCCGGCAATGCCGATGGCGGAAAGCAGCGCCGCAATAGTCGTCGGGATTAGCGTGATGAGCAGCGCCGCCAGCACCGCCAGCGGAATATGCCCGCCGGCATAGGACGCAAAACCGGGGATCGAGGCAACCGCGAACAGGAAAATGATGGTCAGCCCCACCAGCAATAGGGTCAATGCGATCTCATTGGGCGTCTTCTGCCGCTCGGCGCCTTCGACCAACGCGATCATCCGGTCGAGGAAGCCGGCGCCCGGCTCCTGCGTGATCCGCACCCGCACCTCGTCCGAGATGACGCGCGTGCCCGCCGTCACCGCCGAACGGTCGCCGCCGGCCTCGCGGATCACCGGCGCGCTCTCGCCGGTAATCGCGGCCTCGTTGATGCTGGCAACCCCGGCGATGACCTCGCCATCGGCAGGGATCAGCTCCCCGGCCGCCACCATCACCTCGTCACCGCGTTTCAGCTGCGCCGCCGGCACCATCGCACCCGACGGCAGCCGGGCGGTGAGGTCGGACTTGGCCGCGCGCAACGAAGCCGCCTGCGCCCGCCCGCGCCCCTCGGCCAGTGCCTCGGCAAAGGTGCCGAACAGCACGGTCAGCCACAGCCAGATGATTAGCTGGACCTGAAAGCCAATCGGCAACCCGCTACCCCCGATCAGCAACAGCACCGTCAGCAGCGCCGCCACCACGGCGGTGGTGAACAGCACCGGGTTCTTGATCAGCTGCGCCGGGGCGAGCTTGCGAAACGCGTCCCTAATCGCCGGCAGCGCCAGAGCGGGGGTGAACATGCCGGTAACAGCGGTCATTGCGGTCACTTTCAGAAAGTTTGGTTGGAAATCATCGCCAGATGATCGGCAATTGGCCCCAAGGCGAGGCTGGGCAGAAAGGTCAGCCCGCCCAGGATCAGGATGATCCCGATCAGCAGGCCCACCCACAGCGGCCCGGTCGTCGGGAACGATCCGGCGGTGGCGGGGGTGATCTTCTTGGCGGCCAGGCTGCCGGCAATCGCCATCGCCGGGATGATCATAAAGAACCGCCCGATCCACATGCACACCGCCAGCGCGCCATTATAGTAGGGCGTCGCCACGCTGATCCCGGCGAAGGCCGAGCCATTGTTGCCGGTGGCCGAGCTGAACGCGTAGAGAATCTCGGTAAAGCCGTGGGGCCCTTTGTTGAGCGGCCCGGCCAGCCCCAGCGGCAGCACCGCGCTCAGCGCCGTAAAGCCCAGAATGCACAGCGGCAGCACCGCAATCGCCAGCACCGCCAGCTTGACCTCGCGCGATTCGATCTTCTTGCCGACATATTCAGGCGTGCGCCCCACCATCAGCCCGGCGACAAACACCGCCAGCAAGGCGAACAGCAGGAAGCCGTAAACCCCCGATCCAACCCCGCCGATCACCACTTCGCCCAGCTGGATGTTGAACAGCGGCACCATCCCGCCCAGCGCGGTGAAGCTGTCATGCATCGCGTTCACCGCACCGCAGGACGCCGCCGTCGTCACCGCCGCGAACAATGCGCTGCCCGCCACGCCGAAGCGGATCTCCTTGCCCTCCAGATTGCCGCCGGCGACCCCGATATGGTGCAGGACCGGGTTGCCTGCAGCCTCCTGCCAATAACAGACGCCAGCGCCCACGAAGAAGATGGTCAGCATCGCCGCCAATATCGCCCAGCCCTGACGGGTGTTGCTCACCGCCTTGCCAAAGCACCACGCCAGCCCGGCGCCGATGACGAAGATCGAGAGCATCTGGACAAAGTTGGTCAGCGCTGTCGGATTCTCGAACGGATGCGCCGAATTGGCATTGAAGAAGCCGCCACCATTGGTGCCCAGCATCTTGATCGCCTCCTGACTGGCGATCGGCCCCATTACCAGCGTCTGCTTCGCGCCCTCGATCGTGGTGATGTCCAGCGACGACAGGAAGGTCTGCGGCACGCCACTGGCCATCAGGAACACCGCATAGACCACGCTGATCGGCAGCAGCAGATAGAGCGTGACCCGCGTCATATCGCCCCAGAAATTGCCGATATTCTTGGTCTCCGCCCGGGCGAATCCGCGAAACAGCGCAAAGGCGATGGCGATGCCGGTCGCGGCCGAGAAGAAATTGTGGATGGTCAGCGCCAGCATCTGGCTGAGGTTGGACAGCACCGCCTCGCCCGCGTAATTCTGCCAATTGGTGTTGGTGGCAAAGCTGATCGCGGTGTTCATCGCGCCGTCAGGGGTCATGCCCGGCAAGCCGCGCGGGTTCATCGGCAACAAAGCCTGCGCACGCAACAGCCCATACGTAAGCACCGTTCCGGCCAGCTGAAACAGCAGCATATGCAGCGTGTAGGCCCGCCAGCCCTGCTCGGCATCGGGATCGACGCCGGACAGGCGGTAGAACCCGCGCTCCACCGGGCCCAGCACGCCGTGCAGCGGCGTGCGCCGGCCCTCATACAAGGCGAAAAGCCATGCCCCCATGGGCTTGGCCGACAGCGCGATCAGCGCGGTGAAAATGACGATCAACGCCCAGCCAGCAAAGCTCATGGTCGTGCCTTCAAAACCGCTCGGGACGGATCAGCACCGCCACGAGATAAAAGAACAGGCCCAGCGCGGTTAGCGCGGCCAGAGCGTCGGGGAGAGTCATCCAGGGTTCCTAATTGCGGTCGCAGAGGCGCACGTACCCAAGGCTGAGCACGAATAGCGCCGCCAGCAGGGCCAGCCAGATCACATCACTCATCGCTTCGCGCCTCATTGGTTACGAAGCGGCGCAGTGCCCCCGATGCGCGTTACGGTTCCATGGGGAAGATCGGCGGCGGCATAAAGATTGCGTAAAATTTAGCCCTCGGTGCGCAATCATGGCCGGCACGCCGTCTTGTTAGGGTTCGGGCATCCAAGGGCTCTGGCGGTTGCCGTCCGCGCCTGCTAACGGGGCGCACCAAACTTCCAAGGGACAAAGCGACTTACAATGGCTGGATATAAGGAACCGGGTTTTCAGGAGCGGGTCTCCGCCGCGCAGGCCTCCCGCGAGGCGGCGCTTGCCAAGCTGCGCGCCAAGCCCAAGCCCGACGATAGCGAAGTGGCCGAGCGTATCGCCCGCGCCGCCGCCAAAGCCGCGGCTAAGGCCGAGGCCGATGCCGAGAAGCGCGCCGCGCAAGCACTGGCGCGCGAAGCCGCCGCCGCTGCCAAGCTGGAGGCCATCCGCGCCGCCGAAGCCGCACTGGCCGAGGCCGAGTTGGGCAAGGTGCAATCCGAAGCCGACCGCAAAGCCGCCCGCGACGCCAAATACGCCGCCCGCAAACAGCGCAAGCGCTAGGCTGTGCTGCCATTCGCTTCATACCGGCCGGCAAAGCGCGATTTGCTGCGCTCCGGTGCTCGAAAATCACACCGTTGCCCTGCGGTCGCCTGCGGCTCAGCTCGGTCTGAGCCAAATGGCAACACAGCCTAACCCCCGTTGATCACCCGCGAACTGCTCGGGCGGGCTGCCGTTCCCGGCGGCGAGGATCTGTGCCTCTATCGGCATGACCGCGATTTTATGATCGTGCTGGGCCATAATGAGCTGATGAGCAGCCGGATGTGCGGCTCCGAAGTGGCGCTGGCCGAGATGACCTGCGACCGGCTGGGTGAGCGCAAGGCGCCGCATATCCTGATCGGCGGCTATGGCATGGGCTTCACGCTGCGCGCGGCGCAGGCGGCGCTGCCCGCCGATGCGCGGATCACGCTGGCCGAGCTGGTGCCCGAGGTGATGGACTGGGCGCGCGGGCCGATGGCGGCGATGACCGGGGATTGCCTCGACGATCCACGCCTCAATCTGGTGCCGGGGGACGTCGCGACGCTGATCTGGGGCGGCGGTGGCGACTATGACGCGATCCTGCTCGATGTCGACAACGGCCCCGACGGCCTGACCCGCCGCGAAAATGACCAGCTTTATTCGCGCACCGGCCTGCGCGCGGCATCGGCGGCATTGCGGCCCGGCGGCATCCTGGCGATCTGGTCAGCCGCTAAAGACCCCGGCTTCACCGCCCGTTTGAAACGCGCAGACTTCGCGGTCGAGGAGGTGTCGGTGCGCGCACGCGTCGGCGGCAAGGGGCCGAAGCACAACATATGGTTCGCTACACCGGGATAGGTGGCGGTGATTGGTTGGCGCTGTGGGCCGAGTCAGTTTGACGAAAAGCCTGTTCCATCCCGCTCCCCCTCCCGACCTCCCATCCAGTATGTATTCTGTGGGAGGTCGGGAGGGGGAGCGGGATGGCACAGGCTTTCCCCGCCGGCAGGCGGCAAAGCCTCCGCGCGGGATGGAACAGGCTGCGACCGTCAGGTCTCCCATCAACAAAGACTCCTTTGACAATTCCACCACAAATCGACATGGGCGGCGCACAGCGGCAGCGCACCGGCGCGCCAGCACCCAGCCTCCCCACGGGGACGCCCTCAGGATCGGCATTCACCATGAGCTTCCCCGAAGTCCCGCCGCCGCTGGGCCAGGCGCTTGCCGCGCATGGTTACACCGCGCTGACCCCGGTGCAGGCCGCGGTTGTCGAGCCCGAGGCCAAGGGCCGCGATCTGGTGGTTTCGGCGCAGACCGGATCGGGCAAGACCGTGGCCTTCGGGCTGGCGCTGGCCGACAATCTGCTGGACGATGCCGGCGTGCTGCCCCCGGCGCGCTTGCCGCTGGCGCTGGTTATCGCACCCACGCGGGAGCTGGCGTTGCAGGTCAGCCGCGAGCTGATCTGGCTGTACGCCCCCACCGGCGCGCGCATCGCGACCTGCGTCGGCGGCATGGACGCCTCGAAGGAGCGCCGCGCGCTGCATTATGGCGCGCATATCGTGGTCGGCACCCCCGGCCGGCTGCGCGACCATCTGGAGCGCGGCGCGCTTGACCTCTCGGGCTTGCGCGGTGCGGTGCTGGATGAGGCGGACGAGATGCTCGACATGGGTTTCCGCGAGGACCTGGAGCAAATCCTGGACTCGACCCCCGCGACCCGCCGCACGCTGCTGTTTTCGGCCACGATGCCCGCGCCGATCGTGGCGCTGGCGCGGCGGTATCAAAAGGATGCGCTGCGCATTTCCACCGTCGGCGCCGACCGTGCGCATGGCGACATCACCTATCAGGCGATCACTGTCGCCCCGGCCCAGATCGAGCATGCGGTGGTCAACCTGCTGCGCTTTCACGAGGCGGAGACGGCGATGCTGTTCTGCGCCACGCGGGACAATGTGCGGCATCTGCACGCCACGCTGGTCGAGCGCGGGTTCGCCGCCGTTGCCCTCTCGGGCGAGCACAGCCAGAGCGAGCGCAATAACGCGTTGCAGGCCCTGCGCGATCGCCGCGCGCGGGTTTGCGTGGCGACGGACGTGGCGGCGCGCGGCATCGATTTGCCCAGCCTCAGCCTGGTCATCCACGTCGAAACGCCGCGCGATCCCGAGATTCTCCAGCATCGTTCGGGCCGCACCGGCCGCGCCGGCAAGAAGGGCACGGCGGTCCTGATCGTGCCCTATCCGCGCCGGCGCCGGGTCGAAAGCCTGCTGCGCGCCGCCCGCATCACCGCCGAGTGGGGCGAGGCGCCGACGCCCGAGATCATCCGCCAGCAGGACCATGTACGGTTGCTGGAAACCCTGTTGGCCCCCGCCGAATATGACGAGGACGACCGCGCGCTGGCTCGCCAGCTGCTGGAACAGCGCAGCGCCGAGGATATCGCCGCCGCCTTCGTGCGCGCCCAGCGCGCGTCGATGCCGCAGCCCGAGGAGCTGCACGCCGGCCCGTCCTCATCCTCGCCCAATGTCGATGGGCGCGGCCAGCCCGAGGGCCACCGCCCCGGTTTCGAGGACATCGTTTGGTTCCGCATGGACATCGGACGTCGGCAAAATGCTGATCCGCGCTGGATCATGCCGCTGCTGTGCCGGCGCGGGCATATCACCCGCAACGAGATCGGCGCGATTCGCATCGCCGCCAACGAGACGCATTTTCAGGTGCCGCGCGCGATCGCGGACCGCTTCGCCGACGCGGTGGCGCGCACCGCCAATCCCGACGGCGAGGATGAAAGCGGCGTCCGCATCGAAGCCGCCGACGCCAGCCCGCGCGATGTCGCCCGCCAGCGCAGCAAGGAGCACGCGCCGGAACGGCGCCCGACGCCGGTGCGTCATGCGCCGGAGCATGCTGCTGCGGAGCACCGGCGGGCCGAGCATACCGCCCCGGCCGATCAAGCGCCGGAGGCCGCCGTGCGTGAACGCCCGGCCCAGCCGCGTCAGTCGCTCGAACGGCAGGCCCCCGAGCGCCAGTCGCCCGAACACCAGTCGCCCGAACGCCAACCCCGCGAACGCGCCGATGAGCGCAAATCCGCAGAGCGCCCGGCCTATGAACGCAAGGTTCTGGCCCCCCGCGCCAGCACCGGTGAAGCCCGCCCCGCCAAGTTCCGCCCCGGCGGCCCGGGAAAAGGCCCGCATAATGGTCCGGGCAAGGGGGGCCCGCACAAAGGGGGCCCGCGCGGCGCTCACAACAAGGGCCCAGGCGCCCCGCACCGCAAAGGCCCGCGCAAGCCCTGACCGGCGGCCTTGATCAGTTGGACGGTCACCCGCCCCGCTAATCACGCCGCTGCGTCGAGCTTCTCGCTGGCCGCCAGCCACGCCGCCTCTGCGGCCTCCAGCTCGCCGGCTACCACGCCGCGCCGCCGCGACAGTTCGCCCATGGTCAGCCGGGCCAGATCGGGCGCGGCCTTGGCGGGGTCGAACATCGCGCGGTCCAGCGCGCTGAGCGAGGCCTGCAACCGCGCCACCGCCACCTCGGCATCGCCCGCCTGTTTCTTCAGCGCCCGCGCTTCCTCTTTTGCGCGCGCCATCGCTTGCTTGCTGAGCTTGACTCCCTTGGGCTTGGGCTCGCCGGTCTTGGGCTGATTGCGCCCCAGCACGAAATCGATGTAATCCTCGATACTGCCGGGATATTCGGTCGCGGTGCCATTATCCACCAGCACCAGCCGGTCCGCAGTCAGCTCCACCATATGCCGGTCATGGCTGATCAACAGCACCGCGCCCTCGAAATCATTCAGCGCCTGCACCAAGGCCTCACGCGCATCGACATCGAGGTGGTTGGTCGGCTCATCGAGGATCAGCAGATGCGGCGCGTCCCGCGTCACCAGCGCCAGCGCCAGCCGCGCCCGTTCCCCGCCCGACAGGCTGCCGACCTGAGCCACCGCGCGGTTGCCCGAGAAGCCGAACCGGCCCAGCTGTCCGCGCACGGCCGCCGGGGTCTTGCCCGACATCGCGCAGGTCATATGCTCCAGCGGGGTCGCATCGCCGGCCAATTCCTCGACCTGATATTGCGTGAAATAGCCGATGCGCATCTTGCCCGAGGCGTTCATCTCCCCCGCCATCGGCGCCAGTTGCACCGCCAGCAGCCGCGCCAGCGTGGTCTTGCCATTGCCGTTGCGGCCCAGCAGCGCGATGCGGTCATCGGGGTCGATCCGCAGGTTGAGCCGGCTCAGCACCGGCACGTCATTATACCCGACGGCGGCCAGATCGAGCGTGATCAGCGGCGGACGCAGCTCATCCGGGCTGGGGAAATCGAACGACAGGCTGGGATCGTCGATCAGCGCGGTGATCGGCTGCATCCGTGCCAGCATTTTGGCGCGCGATTGCGCCTGCTTGGCGGTGGAGGCCCGCGCGCTGTTCCGCGCAACGTAATCCTGAAGCCGCGCCCGCTGGGCATCCTGCGATGCCTTTGCTGCCGCCAGTTGCGCGGCGCGCTCGGCCCGCTGCCGCTCGAAACTGTCATAGCCGCCCGGATACAGCGTCAGCTTGCCGCCCTGCAGATGCAGGATCGTATCGACGACATTGTTGAGCAGATCGCGCTCATGGCTGATCACGATCAGCGTGCCCGGATAGGATTTGAGGAAATTCTCCAGCCACAGCGTCGCCTCCAGATCGAGATGGTTAGACGGCTCATCGAGCAACAGCACATCGGGCTGGGAGAACAGCAAGGATGCCAACGCCACCCGCATCTTCCACCCGCCCGAGAACGAATCGAGCGGTTGGGCCTGCATGTCCTCGTCGAAACCCAGGCCGATCAGAATGCGGGCGGCGCGCGCCGGGGCACTATAGGCATCGATCGCCAGCAGCCGTTCGTGGATATCGCCCAGCCGGTGCGGCTCATGGCATATCTCGGATTCCTCCAGCAGCGACGCCCGCTCACTATCGGCGGCCAGCACGGTGTCGAACGGGCTGGCGCTGCCGCTGGGTGCCTCCTGCGCGATATAGCCGAGGCGGGTGCGGCGCGGCATCTCCACCTCACCGGCATCGGGCTCCAGCTCGCCGATCATCACCTTCATCAGCGTGGATTTGCCCGCCCCATTGCGCCCGATCAGCCCGACTCGGCCGCCCGGCGGAATGGTCGCGGTAGCGCCATCGAGGATGACGCGCCCGCCAAGGCGAACGGTGATGGCGTTGATGGTCAGCATGCGGCGCCGCCTAGACGGTTTTCCCACCGGTTGGAAGCGCGCCGTCCATTCGCCGGCAATCGCCGCGCCTTTACTCCCCC
The DNA here is from genome assembly GCA_025356275.1 of Sphingomonadales bacterium. GTDB lineage: Bacteria > Pseudomonadota > Alphaproteobacteria > Sphingomonadales > Sphingomonadaceae > Novosphingobium. The sequence goes on from JANXUK010000045.1 coordinate 17,242, forward strand.
GTCGCATCTGGCCATAGATGCGCGCGCTGCGAAATCGAAGGATCTGGCGAATATGAGTGAGGCAATGACCGCCGGTCTAGACGCGGAACAGCTCGCCGATTTCGTGGCACGCGTGCTGGCCGAGGATCTGGGCACCGGCGGCGATGTGACCAGCGCGGCGACCATCCCGCCTGGCGCCACGCTCACCGCCACGCTGGCGATGCGCGAGGATGGCGTAGTGGCCGGCCTTGGCCTTGCCGCCGCGTTCTTTGTGGCGATGGACGCGGGCGCGGTGATCGAGATGCTGGCAAGGGATGGCGACCGGGTGCTGGCCGGCGCGAACCTGATGCGCATTGCCGGCAACGCGCGCGCGATGCTGGCTGCCGAGCGTTCGGCGCTCAACAGCCTCCAGCACCTGACCGGCATCGCCACGATGACGCGGGCCTATTTGGACGCCATCGCCGGGACCGGCTGCATCCTGCTCGATACGCGCAAGACCAACCCCGGCCTGCGCGCGCCCGAGAAATACGCGACAAAAATGGGGGGCGCGCAGAACCATCGGATGCGGCTTGATGACGGTATCCTCATTAAAGACAATCATATCGCGGTGGCCGGCGGCGATATCGCGGGCACCGTGCGCAGCGCGCTGGCCGGCGGCAGCGGCCTGCAGGTGCAGGTCGAGGTTGACCGGCTGGACCAGATTGAGCCGGCCCTGGCGGCGGGGGCCCAGCGGCTGCTGTGCGACAATATGGGCCCGACTGCCTTGCGCGCGGCGGTGGCTCTGGTCGCGGGGCGAGTGCCGATCGAGGCTTCGGGCGGCGTACGGATGGAGACGATCCGCGCCTTGGCCGAAACCGGCGTGACCTACATCTCGCTGGGCCGCATCACCCAAAGCGCGCCGGCGGCCGATATCGGGATGGATTACGGGTAGAACTGTTTGCCCAAAACCGGGAATGGCGGTTTTCAGGAAGCCTGTGCCATCCCGCGCCCCCTCCCGACCTCCCA
>JANXUK010000046.1 GCA_025356275.1 Sphingomonadales bacterium
ACGGGAAATGACCGTCCGCATCCGCATCATCCCCTGCCTTGATGTCCGCGATGGGCGCGTGGTGAAGGGCGTCAATTTCGTCGATCTGATCGATGCCGGCGATCCGGTCGAGCAGGCGCGCGCTTACGACAAAGCCGGCGCCGACGAACTCTGCTTCCTCGACATTTCGGCCAGCCATGAGGGGCGCGGCACCTTGCTCGATGCGGTGCGCCGCACCGCCGAGGTGTGCTTTATGCCGCTGACCGTCGGCGGCGGGGTGCGCAGCGCCGAGGACGCGCGCGCGCTCCTCCTCGCCGGGGCCGACAAGGTCGCGGTCAATTCCGCCGCCGTCTCCCGCCCCGAAGTGGTCAGCGAAATCGCAGCCCGCTTCGGCAGCCAATGCGTCGTGGCGTCGGTCGATGCGCGCAAGGTCGGCGATCATTGGGAGATCTTCACCTACGGCGGCCGCCGCGCCACCGGGATCGACGCGCTCGAACATGCTGTAAAGCTGGCGAAATTGGGCGCGGGCGAATTGCTGGTCACCAGCATGGACGGCGACGGCACCAAAGCCGGATACGACCTCGCCCTGACCCGCGCGATTGCCGATGCGGTGCCGGTGCCGGTGATCGCCAGCGGCGGGGTGGGCAATCTGGAGCACCTCGTGGCCGGGGTGACGGAGGGGCATGCCAGCGCGGTTCTGGCCGCATCGATCTTCCACTTCGGCACGCATACGGTGGCAGAGGCGCATGCCGCCCTGCGCGCGGCGGGGTTGCCGGCGCGAGGATAAGCGTCGGATTTATTAACACATCGTCGCGCAGGCTCCGGCGCGTTAACCTTTTATTCCGCGGAAATACGCCAAAATCCGCATCTGGCACGCGCATTGCATTTACCTTTGTCGGTATCAGGAGTGCATGAAATGCGTTTGATTTTGCGAATTGGTGCGGTGATCCTTGTCGGCGGCATGGTGATTGAGCCGGCGATGGCGCAGAGCGCCGTGGTGATGGCGGCTTCGTCCGATCTGTCGCTGGTGGGCATGGGTCTGTTCGGGCTGGTGCTGGGTCAACGCGGTGGGCGCAAGCCGGCTGCGGCCTGAGCGAAAGCCCTCTTGACCCGGACCTGAACTGGTCGCATCCGGGCGGCCATGACTCCACCCCAAGATCATGCAATGGCGCCTGACACGCTGGTCCGCCTCGAAGCCACGATCGCCACGCGCCGCGCCGCAGATCCCGCATCATCCTATGTCGCCAGCCTCCACGCTAAAGGCCTGTCCAAGATCTCGCAGAAGCTGGGCGAGGAGGCGGTCGAAACCATCATCGCCGCGCTGGCCGAGGACCGCTCCGCGCTGACCGCCGAGGCGGCCGACCTGTTGTTCCACCTGCTGATCCTGCTGGGCGCAAAGGATGTGCCGCTTGGCGATGTGATGGCCGAGCTGGACCGCCGCGAGGGCGTATCGGGCATCGCCGAAAAGGCCGCGCGCTAAGATGCCGATCGACCCCGGCCTGCCCTACGATCGCGCCAATATCTTCGCCCGCATTCTGCGCGGCGAGGTCCCGTGCAAGCGGGTCTACGAGGACGAATACGCGCTGGCCTTCCACGACATCGCCCCACAGGCTCCTGTGCATGTGCTGGTGATACCCAAGGGCGCATGGGTCAGTTGGGACGATTTTTCGGCCCGGGCCCCGGACGCGGAGATCGTCGGCTTCACCCGCGCCATCGGCCATGTGACGCGTCTGCTGAAGCTTGAGGCGCCCGGCTATCGGCTGATGGTCAATATGGGCGGGCATGGGCATCAGGAGGTGCCGCATCTGCACGTGCATATCTTTGGTGGGCGGCAATTGGGCGCGATGATCGCCTCGTAAAGCCTGCCGTAAAGCGCGCAATTCCGCCTTGCCCTCACCGCATCCAAGCGCCTAGACCCGCGCCGCTATGACGCAACTTCCCCAACTTGCCGCCGGCTGTTTTTCGGGCGCGCGGCATATCTATGCCTTGCGCGTCTATTTCGGCGATACCGACCTGTCGGGGGTGGCCTATCACGCCAATTACCTGCGCTGGTTTGAACGGGCGCGCTCCGACATGCTGCGGCTGCTCGGCATAGATCAGCGCGCTGCTTTCGATGCGGGTGAGGGCGCCTATACCGTCGCCGAGATCAACCTGCGCTATGTCGCGCCCGCCCGGCTCGACGATGTGGTGCGGATCGAGAGCGTGTGTGAGGCGATCGGCGCGGCCAGTTGCCGGATGCACCAACAGGCGTTCCGGGGCGAGCAATTGCTGGCCGAGGCGCGCCTGCGGATCGGCTTCGTCGGCCCCGATTTTCGCCCACGCCGCCAACCCGAGGCGTGGCGCGCCGCCATTACCGGCTTTATCAATGGAAGCACAATAACCCCATGACTTTGCTCCCCCTTCTGGCCGAGGCGGCCGCTGCGCCGACGCATGTCGATCCGCTGCGGCTGTTCCTTGATGCCGATATCGTGGTCCAGATCGTGATCGGCGCGTTGGTCGCGGCCAGCATCTGGGCGTGGATGATCATCCTGTCCTTCGGCTATCGGATGACGGTCCTGCGCCGCCGCTGCCGCGCTTATGAGGCTGATTTCTGGCAGGCGCGCGATGTCGATGCCTATCAGGCCGAACGGGGCGGCAGCGCCGGCACCGGCGGCAGCAAGGTGGATATCCCATCGGCCAAGGTGGTCGCGGCGGCGCTGAGCGAATGGCGTCGCTCGCTCGGCGGCAAGGGGGTGGACCGCGATGCGGCGCGCGCGCGGATGGCGGCGGCGATGGAGAGCGTGGCGGCGCAGGAGGCCGAGATGCTGGGCGACCGGCTCAATTTCCTCGCCACGGTGGGGTCGGTGGCGCCGTTTGTCGGCCTGTTCGGCACGGTATGGGGCATTATGAACAGCTTTTTCCAGATCGGTCAGGCGCAGAATTCGTCGCTGGCGGTGGTGGCGCCGGGCATATCGGAGGCCTTGTTCGCCACCGCCATCGGACTGTTCGCGGCGATTCCCTCGGTCATCGCCTATAACCGCTTTACCCACCGCGTGAACGGGTTCGAGGCCGGGCTGTTCCGCTTTGCCGAGCGGTTCCACGCCAGCCTCAGCCGCGAACTGGACACGATATAATGGCGATGGGGCTGCATTCCTACGGGAGGTCGAGGCGGCGCGGGCGCGGCGGGCGGGCGGTGATGGCCGAGATCAATGTGACGCCGCTGGTCGATGTGATGCTGGTGCTGCTGATCATCTTCATGGTCACCGCGCCGCTGCTGAAGGCCGGCATCCCGATCGCTCTGCCCGATAGCCGGGCCAAGCCGCTCGACGCTGAGCCCAAGGCGGTGACGATCACGATGGCGGTGGATGGCACGGTGTCACTCGATGACGCGCCGCTGGCGCCCGGGGAACTGGCCGACCGGCTGGCGGGCCTGCCGCGTGACGGGGAGGGCAAGCCCCCCCCGGTGATCCTGCGCGCCGACAAGGCGCTGGGCTATGGGCAGGTGGTGGCGCTGATGGGTGAGCTGAACCATGCCGGGATCACCGCGATCTCGCTGGTAACGTCGTCCGGCGGCGCGCAGCCTGCGGTCACGCGGCGTTCAGGCGCCGGGGGTTAGCGCCCGAACTATGCCTGCGGCAATTCTTCGCAATGATGAGCGCGTGGCGCTGGGGCTGGCGCTGGCGGTGCATGCCGGGGTGGCGGCGGCGTTGCTGCTGCATGTCGCCGCGCCGCCGCTGGCTCCGCCGGTGCGGATGAGCGTGACGCTGACGGATGACGCCGCGCCCGTCGCCACCGCGCCCAAGCCCGCCGCCAGCGCCGCCGCCGATGTGGCGCCCGCGATTGGGGAGGCGCCGGTGTTGCCGGTGCCTGTGCGCAAACCCGCGCCTCCGAAGCCGGCGCCAAAGCCCGTCACCAAGCCAGCCCCAGAGCCGGTCGCCAAGGCCAAACCAGCGCCCGTCAAGCCAGCGCCCGTCAAGCCAGCGCCGCTCAAGGCCCCCGCCAAACCGGCGCCCGAAAAAACCACGCCAAAAGCCAAAACCGCCCCCGCCGACCCGGTGGGCAGCGCCATCGCCGCCTCGCAGGCCAGCGCACCGCCGGCCCACAAGCCCAAGGCCCCCGCTGGTGGCAGCCGCATCGGCGCCAATTTCCTCCACGGCGTCACCAGCGCCAATACGCCCGCCAAGGCCTCCACCGCGCCCGCAGCCGCGGTTGGCCCCGAGGTCCGCGCCGCACTGGCCGGTGCCATCGCGCGTCAGCTCAAGCCGCATTGGCTGGCGCCTCAGGGGGCCGATGCCGATCAACTGGTCACGGTGCTGGCGTGGAGCCTCAATGCCGATGGCACGCTGGCCGCGCCGCCGCATGTCATCAGCCAGAGCGGCATCACCGAATCGAACCGGCCTCAAGCGGCGCGCCATGCCGAACAGGCGATCCGTGCGGTGACGCTGGCGGCGCCATTCGACATGCCGCCCGAATTCTACAGCGCCTGGAAGCATGTTTCTGCCTTCCGCTTCGACAGGAAATTGTCGCAATGAACCGTATTTTGCTCGCCGCGCTGCTGACCTGCGCGATCCCTTCGGCGGCTCTCGCCCAGCAGATCGATCCGGCGCCGGTCATCCCCAATAGCCAGACCGCGCCGCCCGCCGCCGATCAGGGGCTGAGCGGTACGGTGTCCGACGACAGCACGCTGGCCGATCTAGGCATCGACATACCGGCCTTCGCCACCGACGCCGACACCCCAACCGAGGCCAGTGCCGGGGGTACCGCCGCGCTCGGCCGTGCCATCGCCGAGATCATTACCGCCGACCTCAAGAACAACGGCCTGTTCAAACCGGTCGGCCCGGCCGCTTTGCCCGGCGTCGACTATGCCGGCGTGAAAACCCCCGACTATCCGGCATGGCACGCGCGCGGCGCCGAGATGCTGGTGCAGGGGAGTGTCTCCGCCGGCGCCGATGGGCAATTGGCGGTCGGCTGCGGGCTGTTCGATGTGGCGCTGAAGCAGCAGTTGATCACCGCCGACTGGCGCTTCACCGCCGCAGACTGGCGCCGCGCCGCGCATAAATGCGCCGATACGATCTATTCGCGCCTCTCGGGCGAGAGCCCGTTCTTCGACAGCCGCATCGCCTATATCGCTGAAACCGGGCCGAAGGCGCACCGGATGAAGCGGCTGGCGATCATGGATTCGGACGGCGCCAACCACCGTTTCATCACCACCGGCCAGGCGCTGGCGCTGACCCCGCGCTATTCGCCCGATTATCAGTCGATCCTTTACCTGTCTTACCTGAACGGTGCCCCGCGCATCTATGTCTATGATGTCGCCGGCGCGACACAGCGGCTGGTGGCGGCGACCGGCAACCCCACGTTTGCGCCGCGCTGGTCGCCCGATGGCGCCTCGATCCTGTATTCGATGGCGATTGCGGGCAATACCAACATTTACCGCATCTCCGCCGCCGGGGGCGCCAGCACGCAGCTGACCGATACGCCCGGCATCAACATCGGCGGATCGTACTCGCCCGACGGCACGAAGATCGTCTTCGAGAGCGACCGCTCGGGCAGCCAGCAAATTTATGTTATGAACGCCGACGGATCGGACCAGCACCGCATCAGCTTCAACGGCGGGCGCAGCGCCACCCCCGAATGGAGCCCGCGCGGCGACCTGATCGCGTTTACGCATATCGCTGGCAATCTGCGCATTGCGGTGATGACGCCGGAGGGCAAGAACATGCGCTATCTCACCGATGCGTGGCAGGATGAGGCGCCGACATGGTCGCCCAATGGCCGCATTATCCAGTTCTTTCGCACCGAAAAGGACAGCGGCGCCGCCAGCCTGTGGCAGGTCGACCTGACCGGCCGCAATGCGCGCCGTCTTCCCACTCCGGTCGATGCGTCGGACCCATCATGGGGCTCGGTGCGCAAATGAGTAATATTGTGATTAAAGGAGATGAAACCATGACCACGCAAGCCTCCCGCCGCCGGTATACGCCGGCTCTGGCGCTGCTCGGTGTTGCCGCGCTGTCGGCCTGTGTACCGTCGGCGCCCAAGCAGCTGCCGCCCGAGCCCGGCCCTGCGGTGGCCAGCGCCACAGACACCGCCCCCCGCCTGCGCGGGCCCGAGCCGGGCAGCTCCGCCGATTTCGTCGCCTCGCTGATGGGGCAGGACACCATCCATTTCGAGAACGACCGCTATAATATCGACGCTATCGCCACCAACGCCCTGCAAGCGCAGGCGCAGTGGCTGATGCGCTATCCCACCAAGCGCGCCACCATCGAGGGGCATTGCGATGAGCGTGGCACTCGCGACTATAACCTGGCGTTGGGTGAGCGCCGGGCCACCGCCGCCAAGAACTATCTGGTCAGCCTCGGAGTCAGCTCCAGCCGGCTGAACACCGTGTCCTATGGCAAGGAACGCCCGGTGGCGCTGGGCTCCAGCGAGGATGCCTGGGCCAAGAACCGCCGCGCGGTGACCGTAACCATCGAATAATCGCGCTATTTCCGCAGGCAGGGGGCCGCAGCCCCTTGCACCCGGCCATGCCTCGCGCCTATCTGCCGGGGATGACCCGCGCGCGCAGTACCAATGATTGGGGTTTCCCCCGCTGGCGCGGCTATGAGAGCGGGCGCGAAGCGGCGCGCCTGCGGCTGTGTGATAAACATGGCTGCACCAACCCCGGCAATTGCCCCGCGCCCAAATCGCCCAACAGCCCCGACCGCTGGTATTTCTGTCAGCAGCACGCGGCCGAATACAATTCGGGCTGGGATTATTTCGAGGGCCTGTCGAAGGAAGAGGCCGCCAGCCGTGAGCAGGCCGAGACGCAGGAAAGCGCCGGTTATCGCGAATCGGCCTATTACGGCTGGATCGATTCGGGCGACGGCAGCCGCACCCGCGACGAGATGCGTGCGCTGGACCTGCTAGGCCTCGCCCCCGATGCCGAGTTTGACATGGTCCGCAAGGCGTGGCGGATGAAGGCGAAGGAGGTCCACCCCGACGTCCGCCCCGGCGACGAGGACGCCGCCAAGGCGTTCCAGGCGCTGCAACTGGCCTACGAAGTGCTGCGCGCGGGCGAGGAACGGCGGACCTGGAAGGGGTGAGGCGGGCGTCATCTGGCGTTTGCCGGGCAATGCGGATGGGGCCACCGGAACACAGGAATGGTTCGCAAGTCGGCGGCTCAAAAGCCTATCCCCCCATGAAACCACCAACATTCAGTGCCTGAAGGGGAGGAAAAATGGCTTGCTAGGTCTGCGGAACCTAGAATTTCGGCTACAAACTCGGGTCCAAATTTTTCCTTTGAGAAATATCGCCTGAATCCATATGCACATGCGTCCGCAACTTGGTCGCCAAAAACTTGAGCAGCATGGAATACAAACCTCTCTTTCAAATGAGGAGGTACTGAACCAACCGCTTCTAACGCCAATGCCTCGGCGGCCATGACATGTTCATCCGCGTTTGCGATTAAGCCGACGACGACGGTAACGGGTTCTTTTGCGGAGGTTCCGGCTTCATCCATGAAAATATAGCGCACGCGACAATCCTCCATAGGAGGCACGCAAAAGGCGCCTACCCTTACGAGCCGGCGCCTCTTCGTAGATCGGCCCCCACGCGCAAAATTGCGCGGCAGGTGGGGCGAGGTAGCGTCCGTATAATGTTATTTCGGCGACAGCACCATCAGCATCTGCCGGCCTTCCATGCGCGGATAGGCCTCGATCTTGGCCAGTTCCGCCACATCGTCCTGCACCCGGCGCAGCAGGTTCATGCCTAGCTGTTGATGCGACAATTCCCGCCCGCGAAAGCGCAGCGTGACCTTGACCTTGTCACCATCCTCCAGAAAACGGTTCATCGCGCGCATCTTCACATCGTAATCGTGATCATCGATGTTGGGGCGCATCTTGATCTCCTTGATCTCCTGCGTCTTTTGCGATTTGCGCGCGGCATTGGCCTTTTTCTGCGCCTCGTAGCGGAATTTGCCGACATCGAGGAACTTGCACACCGGCGGATCGGCGTTGGGCGACACTTCGACCAGGTCCAGCCCCACTGCGGCTGCCTGTTCGATCGCTTCGGCGGTGTAAAGGATGCCGAGATTTTCACCCTCGCCGTCGATTACGCGCACGCGGGCCGAGGTGATCATATCGTTGAAACGTGGCCCGCTCTTGACGGGGGGCGCCAGCATGCGCCGGGGTGGGGGGGCTATAGTCCGATCTCCTGTAACATTATCGGGGCGTCCTTAAATCACAACGCGCGTTAGGGCAAAGTGTAAAACCGAATGGTTAACGGGTTTCATTGGGGTAGCTTTGGGGGAGGGGTTTGTGCCTTCGCGCGTTGAGTCTTTTGCGGCCGCCTGCCTGCGGGGGAAGCCTGTTCCATCCCGCGCCCCCTCCCGACCTCCCATTCAGGATGGAACGCTGTGGGAGGTCGGGAGGGGGCGCGGGCCAAATTCCGCCGGCAGACGGCAAATAGATGCACAGGCTTTCCGAAAAGCGCCCTTTTGCGTTTTTTGGCAAATAGACACGGGACGGGACCGCCTTTCCGGCAGCGTTCAAATCACTCCCGCCACAGGGCAAAGCTGGCCACTTTCGCCCCCGCCGGCACCAGCGCATCAATGTGCCGCGCCGGCTGCATCGCGGCGCGAATCGCCGGGCTCGCCGCATCGAGGCCGCCCGTCAGCGCGCCGAATGCCGGCAGGATCAGCCGCGTCTCACTCCGCACCGCGCAGGGCCGCGCGATCCTTCGTCCGCGCGCGAAGACCGCCAGCTTGGGGTGGAAATGCCCCGACAGTTCCGGCCCGATCGCGCCGCCGGGCCGCGCCTCATGCCGCAGGGTCACGCCGCCAACGGTCAGCTCATCGACCACAGTGCCGCCCCATTCGGCGCGCGCGTCATGGTTGCCCGCGATCCACACGAAGTCGGTGGCGCGTGTAAGAGCTGCCAGCATTCCCGCCGCATGTGGCTCCATCCGCGCCGGACCGCCGGCATCGTGGAACGAATCGCCGAGGCAGAACACCCGCCGCGCCCCGCTCGCCCGGATCGCCAGCGCGAGGCGCCCCAGCGTCTCCCGGCTGTCATAGGGCGGCAGCATCTGGCCCCGCGCGGCGTACCAGCTCGCCTTCTCGAGATGCAGATCGGCGACCAGCAACGCCTGCTCACGCGGCCAATAGAGCGCGCGCGCGGCGGATAGCAGCCACTCCTCGCCGGCAAAATCCAGCGGTGCGAACGAAACGGGAACCATTACTCGCCCTTGCCGCAGGGCGCCGGGTTTGGCAAGGCCCCCGCATGAGTGATTGGGCCCCCCAGACCGCGCGTGCGAAAACCGCTTTCGAAGGCCTGCGCGATGCGATCTGCGCCAGCTTTGAGGGCATCGAGGCCGAGGCCGGCTCCTTCGCCAGCTTCGCCTACACACCATGGAGCCGCGAGGCCGTGGCCGGAGAAGCGTCCGAAAACTCCGGGCCTGAAACCGGCGGCGGTACGCGCGGGGTGATGAAAGGCTTGGTGTTCGAGAAGGTCGGCGTCAACGTCTCGACCGTCCACGGCGCGCTGGCGAAGGATTTTGCCGGCAGCATCAATGGCGCCAGCGCCGATGCGCCCCGCTTCACCGCCACCGGGCTCAGCCTGGTCGCGCATATGGCCAATCCGCATGTGCCGGCGGTGCATATGAACCTGCGCTTCCTGACCACCACCAAGGCGTGGTTCGGCGGCGGCGCCGATCTCAACCCACCGCTGCCGCGCGATGAGGATACGGCGGATTTCCATGCGGCGATGCGCGCGGCGTGTGATGCGCATGGCGCCGATTATTACGCGCGCTACAAGGCCTGGGCCGACGAGTATTTCTACATCCCCCACCGCCAGTGCCACCGGGGTGTCGGCGGGATCTTTTACGACCACCTCGAATGCCAGGATATGGCGCAATGGGAGGCCAATTTCGCTTTTACGTGCGCGGTCGGCGGGGCGTTTTTGGAGATTTTCCCCGCGCTGGTCCGCCGCCGCATGGCCGAGGGTTTCACCCCCGCCGACAAGGCTCGCCAGCTCGCCTGGCGCGGGCGTTATGCCGAGTTTAATCTGGTCTATGACCGGGGCACGCTGTTCGGGCTGAAAACCGGCGGGAATATCGACGCCATCCTGATGAGCCTGCCGCCCGAGGCGACCTGGGTCTGAATCAGTCGTCCCTGGCATCCGTGGGCTTGGTGCCGTCGGAAATGCGCAGGTTCTTGGCCCGGCCGAACACCCATTCCCAGGTCTTGTAGCGGGCGATACTGCGCCGCCGGGATTTCTCGCGCTGGGAGTGGCGGAACGCCTCGCGGCGCTGGCTGAGCGCGCGCAGGACCAGTACTGCCGCGGCGACCAGCACGATCACCACCCACAGCCAGATCGGAATGTTTGCGAAATGATTGATCATCAGAGCCAGCCGGCAGAGACCGCCGGGCGCGGCGCACGGTGCGGGACAGGGAACCTTTTGTGGCAGTTGGGCATGTCGCGGTCCTAACGCACAATTGTTACCACTAAGCATGGGGGCGCGGGGAGACGTACAGCCCTCAGGCCCCGGAAAGCTGTTTGTAAATTTCCATCCCACAATATCCCACAAGCTGCCTGAATTCCACCGGTTTGTCACTGCCGCACCGGATTGGCACGCCGGCTGATTGCCAAAATTGCTTGGCGCGCGCTTGGCGCTTGCCCTTTGTGCCGGCTTGCCCCCATCTATTGGTGATGTTGCGTCAGTACGAACTTGTCGAAAGGGTGCGGGCCTACGATCCCGATGTCGATGAGGCGATGCTTAACCGCGCCTATGTCTATACTGTTCAGAAACACGGCACCCAAAAGCGCGCCAGCGGCGATCCCTATTTCTCGCATCCGATAGAGGTCGCGGGTCTGATGACCGAGCTGAAGCTCGACGCCGAAACCATTATGACCGCGCTGCTGCACGATACGGTCGAGGATACGCTGGCCACCATTGGCGAGATCGAGGCGCTGTTCGGGCCCGATGTGGCGCGGCTGGTCGATGGGGTGACCAAGCTCTCCAAGATCGAGGCGATGACCGAGAATGAGCGTGCCGCCGAAAACCTGCGCAAATTCCTGCTGGCGATGAGCGAGGATCTGCGCGTGTTGCTGGTCAAGCTGGCCGACCGGCTGCACAATATGCGCACGTTGCATTTCATCAAAAGCGAGGAGAAACGCCGCCGGATCGCGCGCGAAACCATGGATATCTACGCGCCGCTGGCCGAGCGGGTGGGGATGTATGAATATATGCGGGAGATGCAGCTGCTCGCCTTCGAACAGCTGGAGCCGGACGGCTACGCCACGATCACCGGGCGACTGGCGCTGATCCGCAGCCAGGAAGGCGGGCAGGTCGAGACCATCGCGCTGGCGATCAGCCAGGTTCTGACCCAGGCGGGCATCCGCTGCACCGTGTCGGGCCGAGAAAAGCACCCCTATTCGATCTGGAAGAAGATCGCGGAGCGGCATGTCAGCTTTGAGCAGATTACCGACATCATGGCCTTTCGCGTCACCACCGGCTCGGTCGAGGATTGCTATCGCGCGATCGGCATCCTGCACACCACCTGGCAGATGATTCCTGGACGCTTCAAGGATTACATCTCGACCCCCAAGTCCAATGGCTATCGCTCGCTGCACACGGCGCTGATTTATGAGAATTCGATGCGGATGGAGGTGCAGGTGCGCACCGATGCGATGCACCGTACGAATGAATACGGCCTCGCGGCGCATTGGGCCTATAAGGCGGGCGGCGGGGTCAGGCCCGATGGGCAGGTCGGCTGGCTGCGCGACCTGATCGAGATCGTGGACGCCAGCCATGATGCCGAGGAGCTGCTGGAGCACACAAGGCTGGCGATTTATCAGGACCGCATCTTTGCCTTCACCCCCAAGGGCACGCTGTTCCAATTGCCCAAAGGGGCGACGCCGGTCGATTTTGCCTATGCGGTCCACACCGATCTGGGTGACATGGCGGTGGGGGCCAAGATCAACGGGCGCCACATGCCGCTGCGAACCGCGCTGAACAATGGCGACGTGGTGGAGATCATCAAGAGCCGCTCGACCCAGCCGCAGCTGTCATGGCTGAGCTTTGTGGTCACCGGCAAGGCTCGCTCCGCCATCCGTCGCGCGGTGCGCCAGAAGGAACGCGCGGAGATCGCCGCGATCGGCACCAAACTGCTTGAGGAAATCATCGACCGGCTGCCCGGCAAGATCGGCAAGAAGGCGATTGGCGCTGCCGCACGCCGGTTGGGCTTTGGCAGCACCGAGGAGCTGCTGATCGCGATCGGCACCGCCAAGGTCGGGGACCGCGACGTGATGGAGGCGCTGGTGCCCGGCAGCGCGCGGGGCCTCGCCGATCCCGATCACTGGCCCAAGCAGGAGCGAGCCATCTCGATCCGCGGCCTGACTGCGGGGATGGCGTTCCAGATGGCGCAATGCTGTCATGCGGTGCCCGGCGACCGCATTGTGGGCTTGCGCCGGCCGGGGCTGGGGGTGGAGGTGCATTCGATCGATTGCCTGACGCTGGCCGACGGAGTCGATGCCGACTGGCTCGACCTCAGCTGGGGCGAGCGGACCACCGGCGCGGTCGGGCGGCTAAGCTGTGTGCTGTATAACCGTCCCGGCACGCTGGCCGAGGTGACCGGTATCTTCGCCGCCAACATGGCAAATATCGTGAGCCTGCGCCTGACCCAGCGCGACGAATTGTTCGGCACCTATGAGATGGACTTGGATGTGGCGGACCTGGCGCACTTGACCCGCATCGTCAGCTCGCTGCGGGCGAGTGATGCGGTGGCGCAGGCGGAGCGGATTTGAGGCTTTGTTGAGGTAAGCCTGTGCCACCAGGGTCTGTTTGACTGGCGACAATACGGTGCAGCCTGTGCCATCCCGCGCGCGCCCTCCCGACCTCCCACAGCGTATATCCTGAATGGGAGGTCGGGAGGGGGCGCGGGATGGCACAGGCTGCACCCGTCGGCAGGCGGCAAAGACCCTGCGCGGGATGACACAGGCTTCCGGGCGCGGCGGCCAAACACCTCAAACCGCCCCAACATATCCCCCCGGTGATGCCCGCGCCCCTCGCCAAGCCCGCCGCCGCTGGGCATGGTCGCCGCCATGCTGCAAACCCCCGCCACACTGATCGCCCGCGCCTGCGATGCCGCCCGGCTGGAACATTTCGGCGCCAGTGATTCTGGAGGGGGCAACCTGCGCGAGGGCCTCGTCCGGTTGATCGCATCCGCCAATGCCGAGGCGCGGCTCAATACCAATGGCGTCGCCGCATTGGAGCGTCAGATCGTGATGCTGCTGATCCGCCGGCTCGAGGTTGAGGACTGGTTCGCGCGCCATCCCGAGATCGAGGACCAGCGGATCACCGCGCCCCTTATGGTGCTGGGCCTGCCGCGCACCGGCTCGACCGCGCTGCACTGCCTGCTGGCCGAGGACCCGGCGGCGCGCACTATCCGCAATTGGGAGGGGATGCGCCCGTGCCCCCCGCCCGAGCTGGCCACCGCCGCCAGCGATCCGCGCATCGCCGAGATGCAGGGGCATATGGCGGGCCGCGCCGCGATGACCCCGCGCATGCAGCAGATGGTGCCGAGCAGCGCGACCTCGCCGGTCGAGGACCAGCTGTTGATGGGGCATGATTTCGCCTCGCAGATATTCCAGGCGAGCCTGCACATCCCCTCATACGTGCGCTGGTTCAACGAGGAGGCCGATCTGGTGCCCACCTTCGCCTATGTGAAGCGGGTGCTCAAACTGTTGCAATGGCGCTGCCCGCCGACGCGGTGGCGGCTGAAAAGCCCGACCTACAGCCTCGCGGTGGAGGCGCTCGATGCGGTGTTCCCCGACGCGCGTTACTGCATGACGCACCGCGACGTGGCCTCGGTGATCCCCTCGGTGGCTGATCTTTATTACGAGATGCACAAACCCGGCACCGACACGCCCGACATGGCGTGGCTGGGCGCGGTCAACGCCGAATGGACCGAGCTGGGCATGCGGCGCGTGATGGCGTTCCGCGATGCGGGGCACGATCACCGCTTTTACGACATCCATTTTGCGGCGATGCAAAACGATCCCTTCGGCGAAATCGCGCGGCTCTATGCGTTTATCGGCGAGGAGTTCAGCGATGCGGCGCGGTTCGCAATGCAGGCATGGCGCACCAACACGCCGCGCGAAAAGCATGGCCGGCACGAATATGAGGCCAGCGATTTCGGGCTGGACCCCGCCGCTTTGCGCCAGCGCTTCGCGTTTTACAGCGAGCGATTTGGGGTGGCTTAAGCCAGCGGCACAATCACCGTCTCATAAGCACCAATCGTGCGCCCAAGCTCCTTCACCCGGCGCGGCATGGCCCCCAGATTGAATGCGCAGGCGAGCCGCTCGTCGCCGTAAACCCGCTCAAAATACAGCATGTCGCCGCGCGCGACGCAATTCTCCAGCCGGCCCAGCCGCAGCGGCGCCGACCCGCGCCGCTGCGCCAGCACCGCCCGCCAATGCGCCAGCAGCGCCGCGTCATCGCCCTCCTGCACCGCCACCGCCCGGCCCAGATTGCCCGCCGACAGCGGCAGCCACGGCTCACCATCGGTAAACCCGCCGAGCGGCGCACTGGTCCACGGCATCGGTGTGCGCACCCCGTCGCGGGACAGGGTCAGTGGCCAATTGGCGATCGCTTCGGGGTCTTTGAGCAAATGGAACGGGATCTCGTCCTGCTCCAGCCCCAGCTCCTGCCCCTGATAGACAAAGATATTGCCGCGCAGGCACACCAGCAGGCTCGCCGCCAGCCGTGCGAATGCATCGCGATGCTCGGACGCACACCAGCGCGAGACGAGGCGCGGCGCATCGTGGTTCTCGAACGCCCAGCTTGGCCAGCAGCCCCCGCCCCCGCCCCCGCCCTCGCCCTCGGCCCCGCCATCCGGCCATTGCGCCAGCGCCCGCGCGACCAGCCGCGCGGTCAGCGCCGGGGCGTAGAGGAACTCAAAGCCATAGGCGCTGGACAGATGCGCCTCGCCCGCGGTGTAGGCCTGCATCAGCGGCAGCACGCCCTCGCCGCCCACCTCCGCCACGGTGAAGATCGCGCCGTATTCGTCGCATACACCCCGGATGCGCTTGATGAAATCCACCACGCCGGGGTGGTTCTGGCTATGCTCGCGGCGCTGATAATCGAATGATCGCGTCCGTTCGCGCTTGTCACGCGCGCCCAGCACAGGATTGTTGCGCAAGGCCGGATCGAACAGCGCATGGTTCAGCGCATCGAGCCGAAAGCCATCGACGCCGCGTTTCAGCCAGAACCGCGCCACGTCGAGCAGCGCATCCTGCACCGCCGGATTGTGACCATTGAGCTGCGGCTGCTCCTTCAGGAACTGATGCATGTAATATTGCCGCCGCCGCGCGTCCCAGGTCCAGGCCGGGCCACCGAACACCGATTGCCAGTTGCTGGGCGGGGTGCCGTCGCGCCTGGCATCGGCCCAGACGTACCAGTCGGCGCGCTCACTCGTCCGGCTGGCGCGGCTTTGGGTGAACCACGGATGCTGGTCCGAGGTATGCGCGAACACCAGATCGATGGTGACCCGCAGGCCCAGTTGATGCGCCCGCGCCACCAGAGCATCGAAATCCGCCAGCGTGCCGAAGGTGGGGTCGACATCGCAATAATCCGCCACGTCATAGCCGTAATCCGCCATCGGCGAGGTGAAGAACGGCGAAATCCAGATCGCATCGACGCCAAGGCTGGCGACATGATCCAGATGCGCGGTGATGCCCGGCAGGTCGCCGATGCCATCGCCGTTGCTGTCGGCAAAGCTGCGCGGGTAGATCTGATAGATCGCGGCGCCTCGCCACCAGTCTTTGGGCCACCATTCGGGCGGCGCTGGGTGTGAATGATCGGTGATCATCGGTGGCGGGCTCCGGTGGGTTGACGCATGCGGTTGGGGTGGGCCGGGCGTGGTCCAGCCTGCTTCGCGGGTGCAGCATGCGCCCATGCAGGCCATTCGTCCAAGAATTATGCCCGCCCGGACTGCCGAGCAGCCCTGAATACCTTTGCCCTGCCGATTTTACGCGCTTTTGCCCTAGCGCCCGGAGCCAAATGCGTGGACAACATCGGTCGGGATCGAAAAAAGGGAGGCACCGCATCGCCGGCCATGGCGGGCAGGGGGCCCCTGCGTGGGAGAGGTTGGAAGCATTGTTCATATGCAGGGCGGGTTGCCATCGGTGGCGGCCCGGCCAACATACCAACCGAGGGAGTTCCATCGCTTGACCACCATTCGTATCAACCCCAGCGTTGCCAGCAACACGGCGATCAAGGCCAGCATCATCGACATCCTGCGCCACCGTATCGGCAAGGATGAGCGTGCGGCAAAATCGCATGACTGGTTCACCGCATCGGTGCTGGCCGCGCGGGATCGGATGGTGGAAAGCTGGATGGGCTCGACCCGGCGCACGTATGACACTGCGGGCAAACGGGTCTATTACCTCAGCCTCGAATTCCTGATCGGGCGGCTGCTGCGCGATGCGCTGGCCAACCTTGGACTGACCGAGGAGATGGAGGCCGCGCTGCACGAGCATGGCTATGACCTGGCCGAGCTGGAGGAGATCGAGCCCGATGCGGCGCTGGGCAATGGCGGGTTAGGCCGGCTGGCGGCATGTTTTATGGAGAGCCTGGCCAGCCTCGACATCCCCGCCTACGGCTATGGCATCCGCTATGTGAACGGCATGTTCCGTCAGCGGATCGACGATGGCTGGCAGGTCGAATTGCCCGAAAACTGGCTGGTCCATGGCAACCCGTGGGAGTTTCGGCGCCGCGAAGCCGCCTATCAGATCGGCTTTGGTGGCGAAGTGGTGGAAACCAAGACCGGCGTGATCTGGCAACCGGCTGAGCATGTCGAGGCCAGCGCGGTGGACACGCCGGTGGTCGGCTGGCGCGGCAAACGGGTCAACACGCTGCGGCTGTGGACCGCGCGGGCGCTCGACCCACTGAAGCTCGATGCGTTCAATGCCGGCGATCATGTGGGTGCAATGTCCGAACAGGCGCGCGCCGATTCGCTGGTACGCGTGCTTTATCCCGCCGATTCCAACGCCGCCGGCCAGGAATTGCGGCTGCGGCAGGAGTATTTCTTTTCCTCGGCCTCGATCCAGGACATCGTGCGGCGCCATCTGCAATATGGCGGCGATATCCGCACCTTACCGGATAAGGCTGCGATCCAGCTCAATGACACCCATCCCTCGGTCTCGGTGGCAGAGTTGATGCGGCTGCTGATCGACGACCATGGGCTCGATTTCAACGAGGCGTGGGACATCACCCGGCGCACCATCGCCTATACCAACCACACCTTGCTGCCCGAGGCGCTGGAAAGCTGGCCGCTGCCGCTGTTTGAGCGGATGCTGCCGCGCCATATGCAGATCATCTATGCGATCAACAGCCGGGTGCTGCGCGAGGCGCACAAGGCCGGGCTGGGCGATGCCGCGCTCTCCGCGATCAGCCTGATCGACGAGGGCGGTGACCGGCGGGTGCGGATGGCCAATCTGGCCTTCGTCGGCGCGCATAGCGTCAATGGCGTGGCCGCGCTGCACACCGAGCTGATGAAGGAGACGGTGTTTTCCGATCTCCACAAGCTGTACCCGACCCGGATCAACAACAAGACCAATGGCGTGACCCCGCGGCGCTGGCTGCATCAGTGCAATCCGGGGCTGACCGGCCTGCTGCGCGAGGTGATCGGCGACGAATTCCTGGATAATACCGATGCGCTGACCGCGCTCAATGCGATGGCCGACGACAGCGCGCTGGGTGACAGGATCTCAGGCGTGAAACGGGCCAACAAGGTCGCGCTGGCCGCGCATATCCGTGAGTTGACCGGGCATCACATCGATCCCGACGCGCTGTTCGATGTGCAGATCAAACGCATCCACGAATACAAGCGGCAATTGCTCAACCTGATCGAGACGGTGTCGCTATACGACCAGATCCGCAGCCATCCGGAGCGGGACTGGGTGCCGCGCGTCAAGATCTTTGGTGGCAAGGCGGCTTCGTCGTATCACAACGCCAAGCTCATCATCAAACTGTCCAACGACATCGCGCGGCGCATCAATGCCGACCCGTCGGTGGGCGGGCTGCTGAAGGTTGTGTTCGTGCCCAATTACAATGTAAGTCTGGCCGAGCGGATCATCCCCGCCGCCGATCTGTCGGAACAGATCTCGACCGCCGGGATGGAGGCCTCGGGCACCGGCAACATGAAATTCGCGCTGAACGGCGCGCTGACCATCGGTACGCTGGATGGCGCCAATATCGAGATCAAGGACCGGGTCGGCGATGACAATATCATCATCTTCGGCCTGACCGCGGCCGAGGTCGCGGCGCGGCGTTCGGGCGGTTATGTCCCGCGCAATGTGATCGAGGGTTCGCCCGAGCTGCGGCAGGCGGTGGAGGCGATTGCCGGCGGGGTGTTCTCACCCGATGAGCCGGCGCGCTATCGCGGGTTGATGGAGGGGCTTTACGACCATGACTGGTTCATGGTGGCCGCCGATTTCGACGGCTACAGCGCGGCGCAGCGCAACGTCGAGGCGCGGTGGCAGGATCAGGCCGGGTGGCGCGCGTCGGCGATCCGCAATATCGCCAATGTCGGCTGGTTTTCGTCGGATCGTACCATCGGTGAGTACGCCAGGGAGATTTGGAACGTTTTGTGAAGCCACCGAAATCCGCCATCGATGCCCTGCTGGAGGGGCGGCATGCCGATCCCTTCGCGCTGCTTGGGGTGCATCAGGGGCCGGGTGGCCGCTTTGCGCGGGTGCTGCTGCCGGGGGCGGAGGGTGCGGAGGCGTTTACGCTGGCGGGGGAGGCCTTGGGCGCGCTGATTCAGACCGATCCGCGCGGGCTGTTCGAGGGGGGAATTGCCGGCACCGGCGATCCGCCCCACCCGGTCAAATACCACGCAACCGCCGGTGGCAGCGAGTGGTGGGTGACCGACCCGTACAGCTTCGGGCCGGTGCTGGGCCCGACCGACGATTACCTGATCGGGGAGGGCAGCCACTACCGCTTGTTCGATAAGCTGGGCGCGCATTGCATAAGCCATGAGGGCGCCGATGGCGTGCATTTCGCGGTCTGGGCGCCGAATGCGCGGCTGGTCGGGCTGGTCGGCGATTTCAACGATTGGGACGGCGCGCGCCACCCGATGCGGCGGCGCGGCGATACCGGCATATGGGAGATTTTCCTGCCCGACATCGCCCCTGGCCGCGCCTATAAATACCGCATCACCGCCGCCGATGGCATGGTGCTGCCGCTGAAGGCCGATCCCTTTGCGCTCGCCTCCGAACTGCGCCCGGCCACCGCCTCGATCATCACCGCGCCGCCGCAGCACCAATGGGGCGACGATGCGCACCGCGCCTTCTGGGCCAGCGCCGATCCGCGCCGGCAAGCAATTGCCATCTACGAAGTCCACCCCGGATCGTGGCGCCGCGACGAACATGGCTGGTTCCAGAGCTGGGACGCGATGGCGGAAACGCTGATCCCTTACGTGGTGGACATGGGCTTTACCCATATCGAATTCATGCCAGTGTCGGAGCATCCGTATGATCCGTCCTGGGGCTATCAGACCACCGGGCTTTATGCGCCCTCGGCCCGGTTTGGCGATGTCGAGGGGTTTGCCCGGCTGGTCGATGGGGCGCACCGGGCCGGCGTCGGCATCATCATCGACTGGGTTCCAGCGCATTTCCCCACCGACGAACACGGCCTTGCCCGCTTCGACGGCACCGCATTGTATGAGCATGAGGACCCGCGCCTCGGTTTCCACCCGGACTGGAACACCGCGATCTACAATTTCGGCCGTCGCGAAGTGGCCAGCTTTCTAGTTAATAATGCGCTGTTCTGGGCCGAGCGCTATCATGTCGATGCGCTGCGCGTCGATGCCGTCGCCTCGATGCTCTACCGCGATTATTCGCGCGAGGCGGGCGAGTGGATCCCCAACGAACAGGGCGGGCGCGAGAATTGGGAGGCGGTCGGCTTCCTGCGCGCGATGAACCGCGCGATTTACGCCGGGCACCCCGGCCTCATCACCATCGCCGAGGAATCGACCTCATGGCCCGGAGTCACTTTGCCCGCCTATGACGGCGCGTCCAACGCGGCCAACCTGGGCTTTGGCTTTAAGTGGAACATGGGGTTCATGCATGACACGCTGGAGTATATGGCGCGCGATCCGATCCATCGGCGCTGGCATCACAATGCCATAACTTTCGGCCTTACATACGCGTTTGCCGAGAATTTCGTCCTCCCGCTCAGCCATGACGAGGTGGTGCATGGCAAGGGCAGCCTGCTGAACAAGATGGCCGGCGACGACTGGCAGAAATTCGCCAACCTGCGCGCCTATTACGCGATGATGTGGGGGTATCCGGGCAAGAAGCTGCTGTTTATGGGGCAGGAATTCGCCCAGAGCCGCGAATGGAGCGAAGAGCGCTCGCTCGACTGGCACCTGATGGATCAGTCGGCGCATGCCGGGGTTGCGGCTTTGGTTCGCGATCTCAACCATGCGTACCGGGGGCACGCGGCGCTGCACGCGCGCGATTGCGAGGGCGAGGGGTTCGGCTGGCTGATCGTTGATGATGCGGCCAATTCGGTGTTCGCGTGGACACGCAAGGCGCCCGGCGCGGCGCCGGTGGTGGTGATCGCCAATCTGACGCCCGCGCTGCTGACCAATTACCGCTTGCCGCTGCCGCAGGGCGGGCGCTGGCGCGAGCTGATCAACAGCGACGCGGCGGTGTATGGTGGCAGCGGGCGGGGCAATCTGGGCGCGATCCATGCCGCCGATGATGGCGGGGGAAACGCGGCGCGGATCACCCTGCCGCCGCTCGCCACGCTGATGTTCACCCCGGACTGACCAGAGCGGCCGGAACCAAAGCAAAAGGAGAGAGCGATGCAGGAGAGGATCGGTCAACCGCTGGCGCGCGACGCCATGGCCTATGTGCTGGCGGGCGGGCGCGGCAGCCGCCTGTACGAGATGACCGACAACCGCGCCAAGCCGGCGGTGTATTTCGGCGGCAAGTCGCGGATCATCGATTTCGCGCTGTCCAATGCGATCAACTCGGGCATCCGCCGCATCGGCGTGGCGACGCAATACAAGGCACACAGCCTGATCCGCCATATGCAGCGCGCGTGGAATTTCATGCGGCCCGAACGCAACGAAAGCTTCGACATCCTGCCCGCCAGCCAGCGGATCGACGAGACCAACTGGTACGCCGGGACCGCCGATGCAGTGTTTCAGAACATCGACATCATCGCGTCGCACGCGCCCAAATATATGGTGATCCTGGCCGGCGATCACATCTACAAGATGGATTACGAGACGATGCTGCGCCAGCATGTCAGCAGCGGCGCGGACGTGACCATTGGCTGTCTGGTGGTGCCCAAGGCCGAGGCCACCGAATTCGGGGTGATGAAGGTCGACAAAGCGAGCAACATCACTGCCTTCGTCGAAAAACCGGCCGACCCGCCCACGATCCCCGGCGATGCCGAGCATTCGCTGGCATCGATGGGTATCTATGTTTTCGAGACCAAATTCCTGTTCGAGGAATTGCGCCGCGACGCCGCCACGCCGGGCTCGTCACGCGATTTCGGCAAGGATATCATCCCCTATATCGTCAAGCACGGCAAGGCGGTGGCGCACCGCTTTACCGACAGTTGCATCCGCGCCGCCGAGGAAATCGCCGAATACTGGCGCGATGTCGGCACGCTGGATGCCTATTTCGAGGCCAATATCGACCTGACCGACGTGGTGCCCAAGCTCAACCTCTATGACCGCGAATGGCCGATCTGGACCGATGCGATCGTTGCCGCCCCGGCCAAATTCGTCCATGACGAGGAAGGCCGGCGGGGGCACGCAATCTCCTCGCTAATCTCCAATGATTGCATCGTCTCGGGCGCCTTGGCGCGGCGCAGCCTGTTGTTCACCGGGGTCAAGATGGGCAGCTTCTCGGCCTGTACCGAGGCGGTGATCCTGCCCTATTCGAACATTGGCCGGCGCGCGCGCCTGTCACGCGTGATCGTCGATTCGGGGGTGCGCATCCCCGAGGGCCTGATCGTCGGTGAGGATCCCGAGCTGGATGCCATCCGCTTTCGCCGCACCGCCGGCGGGGTGTGCCTGATCAACCAGGCGATGATCGACAGGCTGGTTTAAGCTCGATGAGTATCCGCGTTCTTTCGGTCGCCTCGGAGGTCACGGGGCTGGTCAAGACCGGCGGGCTGGCCGATGTGGTTGCCGCGTTGCCCGCTGCGGTGACGCCGCACGGGATCGAGATGACGACGCTGATCCCCGGCTATCCGGCGGTGATAGCGGCAGTTCAGGCGTCCACGGCGCCTGCTCCGGTCAAACGCGGGCGCAAACCGGCCGATCCCGCGCTGCATGTCTGGGACAGCCTGCTGGGCGAACCGGCGCGATTGATCGCCGGAAAGCTGGGCGATCACCCGTTGCTGGTGCTCGATTGCCCGGCGTTGTTCGGGCGCGACGGCGGGCCCTATGGCGATATGGGCGGCAAGGATTGGCCCGACAATTGGCGGCGGTTTGCCGCGCTGGGCCGGGCGGCGGCGGACATCGCGGGCGGGGCGGTGCCGGGCCTCGGCGCCGATGTGCTGCATGCGCATGACTGGCAGGCGGCGCTGGCCCCGGCCTATCTGCGCTTTGCTCCGTATGGCGCGCCCGGCGCCCGCCCCATCCCCAGCGTGATGACCATCCACAACATGGCATTTCAGGGGCATTTCGGGCCAGAGATCTTCCCCCGCCTCGGTCTGCCCGACCGGGCATGGGGGGTGTCGGGGGTGGAATATCACGGCGGCGTCGGCCTGCTCAAGGCCGGGATGGAGGCGGCCAGCACCATCACCACCGTCTCGCCCACCTATGCGCTGGAGATCCGCGAGGCGCGTTTCGGCATGGGCCTCGAAGGTTTGATCCAAACCAGAGGCCCCCGGGTGCGCGGCATCGTCAACGGCATCGACACTGCCGAGTGGGACAGTGCCACCGATAAGGCTCTGGCCGCCAATTTCACTGTGCGGAGCCTGCCGCGCCGCGCCGTGAACAAACGCGCGCTGGAGACGGCGTTCGGGCTGCAATCCGATGACGGTCCGCTGTTCATCGTGATCAGCCGGCTGACCTGGCAGAAGGGCATCGATGTGCTGTGCGAATGTCTCGATCACCTGGTAGGCTTGGGCGGCAGGCTGGCGTTGCTGGGTGCGGGCGATGCCGCGCTCGCCGCCGAACTCAGCCGGGCCGCCGCGCGGCATCCGGGGCGGATCGGACTGCGCATCGGTTATGACGAGGCCCTGAGCCACGCGATGCAGGGCGGCGCCGACGCGATCCTGGTGCCCAGCCGGTTTGAGCCCTGTGGCCTGACCCAATTATACGGCCTCGCCTATGGCTGCGTGCCGGTGGTGGCGCGTACCGGCGGGCTGGCGGACACCGTGGTCGATGCCAATATCGCGGCGCTGGCGGCGGGCGCGGCGACCGGCATACAGTTTGCGGGAGTCGATTACGCCGGCCTCGCGCTGGCCATAACGCGCGCCATCGCGCTATATCACGACCGCGAGGCCTGGGCCGGGGTGCAGCGCGCCGGCATGCGCAGCGATTTCAGCTGGCGCCGCAGCGGCGCCGCCTATGCCGCCCTGTACCGCGAGCTACTATCGGAGACCGCATGATCCAAACGATTGCCGCCACGCCCTTTGCCGGCCAGAAACCGGGTACGTCCGGCTTGCGCAAAAAGGTCAAGGTGTTCGCGCAACCCGGCTATGCCGAATGCTTCATCCAGGCGGTGTTCGACGCCTGCGCCGTGCCGCCGGGCACCACATTGGTGATCGGCGGCGACGGGCGGTATTATAACGATAGCGTGATCCAAACCGCGATCCACATGGCTTCGGCCAATGGCTATGCGCGGGTGCTGGTGGGGCAGGGCGGCATATTGTCGACCCCGGCGGCCAGCCATATCATCCGCACATATGGGGCATCGGGCGGGCTGATCCTCTCGGCCAGCCACAATCCGGGCGGGCCGGACGAGGATTTCGGCATCAAATACAACACCGCCAACGGTGGCCCCGCGCCCGAAGCGGTGACCGCGGCGATCTATGCGCGGACACTGACGGTGGACCGCTGGCTGACGGTGGACGCGCCCGATGTTGATCTGGGCACCTTGGGCGACAGCGATGTCGCGGGGATGGTGGTGACGGTGATCGATCCGGTCGCCGATTACGCCGCGCTGATGGAGGAGCTGTTCGATTTTCCCGCCATCCGCGCTTATTCCGCCGCCGGTTTCACCATGGCGTTCGATGCGATGCATGCAGTGACGGGGCCCTACGCGACTGAGATCCTCGAAACCCGCCTCGGCTTCGCGCCCGGGACGGTGCGCGGCGGCGTGCCGCTGGCGGATTTCGGGGGGCATCACCCCGACCCCAATCTGGTCCATGCGCACGAACTTTATCAGTTGATGATGAGCGCTGAAGCTCCCGATTTCGGCGCGGCCTCCGATGGCGACGGCGACCGCAATCTGATCATCGGGCGGCAGTGCTTCGTCACCCCGTCGGACAGTCTGGCGATGCTGGCAGCCAATGCGCATCTGGCGCCGGGCTATGCGCGGGGGCTGGCCGGCATCGCGCGCTCAATGCCGACCAGCGCGGCGGCGGACCGGGTTGCGGCCGATCTTGGCATTCCCGCGTTCGAAACGCCTACGGGTTGGAAATTCTTTGGCAGCCTGCTCGATGCCGGGTGCGCCACGATCTGCGGCGAGGAAAGCGCGGGCACCGGCTCCGACCATGTGCGGGAGAAGGACGGGCTGTGGGCGGTGCTGCTGTGGCTCAATATTCTGGCGGTGCGGCGAATGTCGGTGGCCGATCTGGCGGCGGCGCATTGGACGAAGTTTGGGCGCAATTACTATGCGCGCCACGATTACGAGGCGATAGAGACTGCGCGAGCCGAGGCGTTGATCGCCGAAGTGACCGCCGCGCTGCCGGGCCTGCCGGGCAAGGCGTTTGGGCCGCTGGTGGTCGCGGAGGCGGACTCATTTGCCTATACCGACCCGGTCGATGGCTCGGTCAGCGCCAATCAGGGTCTGCGGGTGCTGTTCGTCGGCGGCTCGCGGATCGTGCTGCGGCTGTCGGGCACCGGCACCGAGGGAGCGACCTTGCGCGTCTATCTGGAGCGCTATGAGCCGGTCGGTGGCAATCTGGGAGCCGAAACCCCCGCGATGCTGGCCGACCTGATCGTGGCGGCGGAGGCCATTGCCGGGATCGCGCGGCATACTGGTCGCACCGCGCCCGATGTGGTGACCTGAATGCGGTTGGGCGCGTATGGCGATGGCGGGGTCACAAGGTTTGCGGTGCGCGCGCCGGATGCCTCGGCGCTGTCGCTATGCCTGTTCGATGCCACGCGAACCGAGACGCGCTACCCGATGGCCCGCAGCGATGACGACGCGGCGGTGTGGACGGTGGCAATGCCCGGCGATTACGCAGGCGCTGCCTATGGCTATCGCGCCGAGGGCGAATGGGCGCCGGGTCGAGGGCATTGGTTCGATCCGGCCAAGCTGCTGGTCGATCCCTATGCGGTGGCTTTGGATCGCCGCTTTGGCTATGATCCGCGCCTGTCGCAATATGGCGCCGATACCGCCGCGTTGGTGCCGCGCGCGATAGTGCCGGGCTCGTTACCGCAAGCCGCGCCGCCGCCCCGCCTGCCGCCCGGCGCACTGATCTATGAACTCAACGTCAAAGGGTTCACCCATCTCCACCCCGATGTGCCCGAGGGTTTGCGCGGCACCGTGGCGGCGCTGGCCCATCCAGCCATCGTTGCGCATTTGCGCAAGCTGCACGTCGATGCGGTGGAGCTGATGCCGGTGATCGCGTGGATCGATGAGCGGCATCTGCCGCCCTTGGGCCTCAGCAATTTCTGGGGCTATAATCCGCTGGCGCCGATGGCGCTCGATCCCGGTCTGTGCCCCGGCGGGGTGGCGGAGCTGCGCGAGACGGTGGCGGCGCTGCATGCGGCGGGCATCGCGGTGATCCTCGACATCGTGCTCAACCATACGGGTGAGAGCGACAATGCCGGGCCTGTGGTGTGCCTGCGCGGGCTCGACAATGCGGCCTATGCGCATGATGCGGCGGGCGCGCTGATCAACGATACCGGATGCGGCAATACGCTGGATTTCGCGTCGCCGTCGGTGCGGGCGCTGGCGCTGGATACGCTGCGGCATTTTGCCGGGCATTGCGGGGTGGCGGGGTTCCGCTTCGATCTGGCGCCGATCATGGCGCGCGGGCCGGGGTTCGACGCCCACGCGCCATTCTTTGCCGAGATTGCCGGCGATCCGCTGCTGGCGAGCCTCGCGATGATTGCCGAGCCGTGGGACATCGGTCCGGGCGGGTATCAGCTGGGGCATTTCCCGGCGGGTTGGCTCGAATGGAACGACCGCTATCGCGACGATGTGCGGCGGTATTGGCGGCGCAATGCCAGCGAGGGGTTTGCGCCCGATGATGCCACCGCCGGCACGCTGGCGACGCGGTTGGCGGGCTCGGCCGATGTGTTTGGCGAGCAGGCGTGCCGCAGCGTCAATTTCCTTGCAGCGCATGACGGGTTCACCTTGGCCGATCTGGTCGCCTATGAAGGTCGCCACAATCAGGCCAATGGCGAGGACAATCGCGACGGCCACGGCGAGAATTTCAGCTGGAACTGCGGCGCGGAGGGTGCCAGCACCGACCCCGCCGTGCTGGCGCGCCGGGCCGAGGATGCGCGGGCCTTGCTGGGCACATTGTTTGCCAGCACCGGCGCGTGTCTGCTGGCGGCCGGGGATGAATTCGGGCGCAGCCAGCAGGGCAACAACAACGCCTATTGCCAGGACAGCGCGATCGGCTGGATCGACTGGGCGGGGCGCGACCGGGCTTTGGAGGATTACGTCGCGGGCCTTGCCGCATGGCGCGCAGGCCGGCGGGCGCGGTTTGCGCAATTCCCGCGCGCGGGGGTGTGGCAGCGGCTGGACGGCGGAGCGATGGCCCCCGATGACTGGAACGCGGCGGACGGGCCGGGCTTTGCCTATCGCTCGGCCGATGCGGAGCGGGCGTATGGGTTCAGGATCGAGCGTGAGGCGCGGCGCGTGACGTTGAACGAGTGCGACGAAAAATAATTCAAGATATATCTTGACTATCCAAGACAGACTTCTACATACGGTTCTATGACCGAATATAGGAGATCAATTTTGTCATTTTTCAAAAACCCCCACCACAGCATGCGGCGCGGCGATGGAATGTCGCGCGGGCCGGAAGCTGACTTTGACATGGTCCAGCACGGGGGCCAGCACGGGGGCCACCGTCGCGGCGGCCTGCATGGCGGACGTGGCCGACACGGCGACGCTAGACCCGAGGGCGGCCCGCATGGCCCCCGGCGCGGCAAGCGTTTCGGCGGCGAGGAGCTGCGCCTGATGGTGCTCGGCCTGCTCGCATCCGAACCGCAGCATGGCTATCAACTGATCCGCAGCTTTGCCGCCAAAAGCGGTGACGCCTATGCGCCCAGCCCCGGGGTTATCTACCCGCTGCTGACGTTGCTGCTGGATATGGAATTGGTGGGCAGGCCGCAGGGCGAGCCGGGCACCCGCCAACTCTACGCGCTGACGGACACCGGCACCGCCGAGGTCGAGACCAATCGCGCAGCCATCGATGCGCTGTTCGCCCGGCTCGGCGCGATGGCCCAGATCGCGGCGCGGACCGATGGCGCTCCGGTGCGCCGCGCGGTGCATAATCTGCGCAGCGCCGTGGTCGAGCGGCTGGGGCGCGAGGGTACGCCAGAGAGCCTGCCGTTCGATGTCGCCGCCATCATCGATGCCGCCACCCAGCAGATCGAACGGCTGTAGAAAGGAAGTATACCATGCAAGCCAGCATCATAC
The DNA here is from genome assembly GCA_025356275.1 of Sphingomonadales bacterium. Classification (GTDB taxonomy): domain Bacteria; phylum Pseudomonadota; class Alphaproteobacteria; order Sphingomonadales; family Sphingomonadaceae; genus Novosphingobium. The sequence goes on from JANXUK010000046.1 coordinate 27,798, forward strand.
AGCGATCGACCGCGATCGTCCCCACCGCCAGCGCCAGCCGCTACCTCCAGCAATTGTGCAAGCATTGGAGCCACAAGTTCGCGGTGACTTTTGATCCGGCGCAGGGCGAGATTGCGCTGCCGATGGGCACGCTGACGCTTGCCGCCGGGGACATGGCGTTGACGCTATGCTGTGCGGTGAAGGCGGGCGGCGATCTGGAGCGGATGCAGCAGGTGGTCGGCGATCACCTCAATCGCTTCGCCTTCCGCGAGGGTGAGCTGGCGTTCAGCTGGCAGGCGGGCTGAGCGTTTTGCGTCGGTAGTCTGTGCCGTCCCGCGTGCGCCATCCCGACCTCCCATTCAGATTACACGCTGAGGGAGGTCGGGAGGGGGAGCGGGATGGCGCAGGCTTTCCTATGCGACAAGCGCTCCTCCGCGCTTTTCGTCAAACAGGCTCAGACGATCCCGAGCGCTTCCAGTTCGGCGATCCGCGCCTCGCTGAGCCCCAGCAGGCCTTGCAGCACCTCCGTATTATGCTCACCCAGCATCGGCGGAGCCAGGCGGATCGTCGCCGGGGTGGCCGACATTTGCGCCATCGGGCTGGCGATCAGGTCGATGCTGCCCGCCGCCGCAAAGGCATGCGGCGTGGTGACGCGCAAACCGCGGTGCTTGACCTGCGGCTCCTCCCAGACATCGGCCAGCTCGTTGAAACGCGCGCCGGGGATGCCGGCACCGTCGAGCTTGGCCATCACCTCGATGACGGTAAAGCGGCTGCTCCACTGGCAGATGATGGCGATCAGCTCGGCGCGGTTGGCTTTGCCGCGGAGCAGATTGCTGGCAAAGCGCGGGTCATCGTTGAGCTCGGGCTGTTCCATCAGCACGGTCAGCCGGCGCCAGTGTTCGTCGGTGCCGGCGGTGAGGTAGACGATACCGTCGCTGCACGAGATCAGATCCGCCGGCCCCCCGCCATTGCCGCCATTGCCAAGCCGGGGCGGGGCATTTCCGCTGATCAGGTAATCCTGCATGATATGCGAGATCAGCGCCACCGACGTATCGAGCAGCGCGATGTCGATATATTGCCCCTCGCCGGTGCGCTCCCGGTGCATCAGCGCGGCGAGCACTGCGATGGCGGTGTTGTGCCCGGTGACCAGATCGACCAGGCTGGGCCCGGTTTTCAGCGGCCCGGCGCCGGGCTGACCCTCGGCAAGGCCGGTCACCGCCATCATCCCGCCCTGCGCCTGAAACAATCCGTCATAGCCAGGCAGCGCGGCGCTGGGCCCGGTCTGGCCAAAGCCGGTCACCGAGCAATAGATCAGGCGCGGGTTGATCACGCGCAATGTCTCGTAATCGAGATTGAAGCGCTTGAGGTCGCCGACCTTGTAATTCTCGATCAGCACGTCGCTTTGTGCGACCAGTTGCCGGATGATGTCCTGCCCCTCGGGCTTGGCCAGATTGACGGTTACCGAGCGTTTGTTGCGGTTGGAGCAAACGAAGAAGCTGGAATGGCGGGTGTTGTTGCCGTCCTTGCCCTTGACCCATGAAAAACCGTAGCCGCGCCCATCGTCGCCGACCACCGGACGCTCGACCTTGATGACATCGGCGCCAAGGTCGCCCAGGATCTGCGCCCCGAACGGCGCGGCCAGGACCCGGCTGAGGTCCAGAACGCGGATGTCCGAAAGGGATTGGGCAGTAGGGGATTGCTGTGTGGTCATCGATCGATCGCCAGAATGAGAGAGCGGGGAATTCCTATCCTGTCGGCCCGGCCGGGCCAAGGCGCAGGAGCGATATCAGATCGGCAAATCGGCCTCGATCCAGCCATCCGTCACGCGCGCCTGGTACCGCGCGATGGCGTCCTTGGCCGGCGGGCCCAGCGCATCGCCGGTGGCCAGATCGAAGCGCGCGCCATGCACCGGGCACGCGATCATGCCGCCGCGCACCCGCCCGCAAGCGAGCGGCTCCTGCGCGTGGCTGCATTGGTTGGCGACGACGAAGAACGCGCCGCCGCTGTGACAGATCAGCAGCGACATCCCGCCGTGCTGCACCGCCAGACTGCGTTCGGGCGCGATATCGGCGGCGGGGGCAAGGCGGGTGAACGGCATCGGGCTTCCGGGGGCGGGGCAGGGGTGCCCTCAGCGGCTGATAGCGGCATCCGGCCCCCGCGAAAAGCCGGGCCAGCGATCATGTCACCGGCGCATCTGGTCATCGCCGGCCAAGCTGATATGTCGCCCCGGTACCGCCAGATGTCCCGCAACACGAAGGTAGCTCAGCCATGGTCCAGACCGCAATCATCACCGGCGCCGGCAGCGGTATCGGCCTCGCCGTGGCGAAAATGCTGCACGCGCAGGGGCTGGCGGTGGTCGGCGTGGGGCGCGATGCCGCCAAGCTCGCGGCGATGGCGGCGGCGATTGGCGATACTGGCGGCGATGCGGCGCGGGTGGCGACGATCTCGGTCGATGTGACCGCCACGGATGCCCCGCAACGCATCGCCGCGACCGCGCTCGAAAATTTCGGCAGCATCACCTTCCTGATCAACAATGCCGGCGTCGGCAGCCCCAAGCCGCTGCACGAGACCGATGATGACAGCCTCGATTATTTCCTCAACATCATGCTGCGCGCGCCGTTCCGCCTGTGCCGCGAGGTGGTCGGGCATATGGCGCCGGGCAGCGGTATCGTCAACGTGACCAGCACTTTTGCGATGATCGGCGGACGGCGCGGCGGCGCCTATTCGGCGGCGAAGGGCGGGCTGAAATCGCTGACCGAACATATGGCCTGCGAATATGGTCCCGCCGGCATCCGCAGCAATTGCGTCGCGCCGGGGGTGACGATGACCGACATGGTACGGCACCGATTTGCCGACGAGACGTTTCAGCGCAGCAATGTCGACACCACCCCCTATCCGCGCCTGGCCGAGCCCGAGGATGTGGCCAGCGTCATCGCCTATCTGTGCTCGCCGGGGGCGGAGATGGTCAACGGCCAGTCGATCGTGGTCGACGGTGGCTGGACCAAGACCAAATACCTGAGCCCGCGCGCCACGACCTCGACATGGATACCGGCGGAAGGTTAAGGCGCTTCTCGTGGGAAGCCTGTGCCATCCCGCGCGGAGTCGGTTTGATTGGCGGTCCTGACGACCCGCAAGCCTGCGCCATCCCGCGCCCCCTCCCGACCTCCCACGTGATACACACTGAACGGGTGGTCGGGAGGGCGCGCGGGATGGCACAGGCTTTTCCGCCGGCAGGTCAACAATAAGCACAGGCTTTCCCGCCCACAAACCGTTCATAATCTGCTCATCGCACCGCCGCTATACCAAGCCTGTCCGCCGTTGCGGCTGGACGAACAGTTTTGTGCGAATTAGACAGCGCCCGATTTCACGGAGGGACCGACGATATGACCAAGACCATGATGCTGGCCGCGATGGCAGCGATGCTTGCGCCGCTCGCGGCGTTGCCGGTGGCGGCCCAGGCCGCGACTGTGCCGATGAAGGCGACCTATACGTCGGCTGACACCGATCTGGGCACGCTGCTTGACAATCCGGCCACCAAGGCGGTGCTGATGAAGCACATCCCGGCGATGATCTCGAACCCGCAGATCGACATGGCGCGCGCGATGACGCTGAAGCAGTTGCAGAATTACGCTGCCGATCAGCTGACCGATGCGAAACTGGCGATGATCGACGCCGATCTCGCCAAGGTTCCGGCCGCGAAGTAAGGGCGCAGGAGGGCGGTCCGGTTCGCCGGGCGGCCCGCCGCTTTGGCATGATGCTGTCGCGCCCCATCCTTGCTGCCGCGCTGACGCTCGTTATCGCGGCGATCATGCCGCATGCGGCGCAGGCCGGGGATGCTCCGGATGTTGCGGCGGGCGCTGCTTTGGTGAAGCAACGCTGTGCGCTGTGTCACGCGGTCACTGCCGGGCAGAAGTCGGGCTTCGCGCCCAATCTGGCTGGCGTGGTCGGACGCCAGGCGGGCAGCACCGATGCCACCGGCTATTCTCCGGCGCGCAAGGCCTCGGGCCTAGTGGATTGATTTTGATATTCGATTCCCGCTTGCGGCAAAGGGTGCTTTCGAATGTCAAAATCATAAAATCCACTAGAATCAAAATCTTCTAGTGGTCAGAAAAGATTCTGACATTCGAGCGCGACTTGGCCTCAAGCGGTATCGAATGTCAGAATCGGACCACTAGTGTGGACCCGCGCCGCCCTCGACCAATATCTCACCGCGCCGCAGCAGATGGTGC
>JANXUK010000076.1 GCA_025356275.1 Sphingomonadales bacterium
CCGAAGGGCATATGTCTCGCCGCCGGGCAGGGTGTCGGCACTCGACCAAAAAATGGCTGAAGCCTTTCCCGACTGAAAGTCGGGGGTTTGAAACCGAAGGCGGGACAATAAAACTAAGGGCAATTGCCGCGCCGCCTATTACAGCGACCAGGATCAAGCCAACGATGTTTAGAAGGTTGATAGCGATGTTAAACATTTCGCTGCCCGTCGCTAACGCGCTGTCCGGGCTCGCAAATCTGTCTCTCGTTATCGGAACTGTGTTGGTCTTGGCAGGAACTATAGGTGCCATTTGGACGAGCGGGATTAGAGAGCGGTACGCGGACGAGCGCATTAGCGCCAATGAAGCTCAAACTTCCACGGCGAAGGCCGACGCGGCGCGCGCAACCGAAAATACCGAAGCTATCAAACGGTCGAATTTGAAGTTGCAGGCGGAGGTTGAACGGGAACGCAGTGCCCGTTTCATTTTGGAAGGCAAGCAAACCACGCTTCAGCAGCATCAGGCCCAGCGGCGCCTGACGCCCGAGCAGAAGCACAACATTATTGCTGCAATTTCCGGATTTCATGGCCAGAAGGTCGACATCCGCACTGTTCTGGGGGACGCGGACAGTCTGACTTACACATCCGATTTTGTTGCCGTTTTCCGTGCTGCCGGATGGAATGACGGCGGGGGCACCGGCATTAATCAAGTCGTCAATTCTGGAGAAAACCCTGTTGGGATCGGGGTGCTTTTGAAAGGCACGGACCCAGCCCATCCACCGCCCATCCCTCCGGGGCTTGATGCTTTGTTGAATATCCTTGTGCAGACGGGCCTGATGGCCACCAAAGCCGTAACACTCGACCCCGGAGTCGAAGATGGAAAAATAACGTTCAGCATTGGCGTAAAGCCACCACTGGAAATGAAATAACACCCAAAATAGGAAGCCAATCCCGCCCCCAGTCAAGTCCGGCATAATCGCCTTTATCGACAAAAAACCGGCACCCACTTTTTGTCATCACGCTCTAAACAAAATTGACGCCGATCAAGGCGAATGCAAAGGCCACGGCGGCGCCACAAACGGCGCCAGCGCCTGCCACGCAGCCAGCTTCTCGGCCAGCGGGCGCGTGTAGGCCGGGCTGGTCGAGGGCATCGCCAACGCCCGGATATGCGGCAGGTCCGCGATCTGCTCACGCCCAATCCGTGCCGCCGTTCCGCCATTGAACGCGATCACCTCCAGCGCCGATAGCCCCGCGACAAAGCCGGCCAGCGGATTGACCTCGGCCTCGCGGATCGCCCCGTCCAGACTACCGCGCCGCTGCGCGCTGGCAATGCAATCCCACAGGCCGATACCGCGCGCGTTCAGCGCCGCAATCCGCTGGGCATAGGGCATGACGGCCAGATCGGTACCCAGCAGCTGGCCGATAATGCCCCAGAACTGATTGCGGGGATGCACGTAATATTGCGCCTGCGCCAGCGACATCGCGCCCGGCAGGCTGCCCAGGATCAACACCCGACACCCGGTCGTCACCTGCGGCGCAAGGCCCGTCAACCGCTCCAGATCGCCCACTGCCATCGCCGTAACCTAGGAAGTCTTAGCTCTACCAGCAACCCCGGTCCCGGAACACCGCGCCCGCCCCCGCGTTTCCTGGCGAAACGACAAACCGCTTCCCCCCGCCGCCGCATTGGAGCAATCCCCCCACCATGGCCGATTGGGTTCACGCCAGCCCCGAGGGCATCTATGTCGCGCCCGCCGATCTGTGGATCGATCCGTCCACGCCAAAGCCCTTTGCCGCCATCACCCACGGCCATGCCGATCATGCGCGCGGCGGGCACGGGCGGGTGCTGGCCACGCCCGAGACGCTGGACATCATGGATCTGCGTTATGGCGCCAGCCCCGCGACGCCAATGCCCTATGGCGCCGCGATCGAGCAGGGCGGCGTGGCGATTGGCTTTCACCCCGCCGGGCATATATTGGGTTCGGCGCAGATCAGCCTGACCTATCGCGGTGAGCGGGTGGTGGTGACCGGCGACTACAAACGCCGACCCGACCCGACCTGCGCACTGTTCACCCCGGTCCCCTGCGACATCCTGATCACCGAGGCGACCTTTGCGCTGCCGGTGTTCACCCACCCGCCGATCGAGGGCGAGATCGCCCGGCTGCTGCGGGCGCAGGCGCAGTTTCCGGGCCGCGCGATCATCGTCGGCGCCTATGCTTTGGGCAAGGCGCAACGGCTGATCATGGAGTTGCGCCGCGTCGGTTACGTGGCGCCGATCTACCTCCACGGCGCGATGGAGAAGATGTGCGAATTGTACGAGCGGCATGGCGTCGCGCTCGGGGCCTTGTTGCCCGCCGCCGGCAATGCGGGGGAGAAGCTGGCGGGGCAGATCATCATCGCGCCGCCCTCGGCGCTGCATGACCGCTGGTCGCGGCGGTTTGCCGATCCGTTGCTTGCGGTGGCCTCGGGCTGGATGCGCATTCGCCAGCGGGCACGGCAGAAGAATATCGACCTGCCGCTGGTGATATCCGACCATGCCGACTGGAATGAGCTGACCCAGACCATCACACAATTGCGCCCCGCCGAGACGTGGATCACGCATGGCCGCACCGATGCACTGATCCGCTGGTGTGAGATGAACCAGCTGCGGGCGCGGGCGCTGCATCTGGTTGGTCGTGATGAGGAGGATGCGGCGTGAAAGCCTTTGCCGCGCTGCTCGACGCGCTGATCTACACCCGCTCGCGCAATGACAAGCTGACCCTGATCGCGGATTACCTGCGCGCCGCGCCTGATCCCGACCGAGGCTGGGCTCTGGCAGCGCTGACCGGTGGGCTGTCGTTTGCTTCGGTGAAATCCTCGGTGATCCGGGGGGTGGCAGCACAACGTGTCGATCCCGAACTGCTGGCGCTCAGCCGCGATTATGTTGGCGACAGCGCGGAAACCGTGGCGCTGATCTGGCCCACCCAGGGCGAGGCCGCCGCCGGCGATGTCAGCTTGTCCGAGGTGGTCAATACACTCGCCGCGCTCACCCGCACCAATGCGCCTGCCACCATCGAGGCCTATCTCGATCGGTTCGATGCCAACGAGCGCTATGCCTTTCTCAAGCTCGCCACCGGGGCCTTGCGGGTAGGGATCTCGGCACGGCTGGCCAAGACCGGCTTTGCGCAGGCATTCGGCGTGTCGGTCGATGCGGTCGAGGAGTTGTGGCACGCGCTGACCCCGCCCTATGCCGAGCTGTTCGCGTGGGGCCAGCATGGCGGGACGCGTCCGGATCTGGCGACCCGCGCCTACTTTCGCCCGTTCATGCTCGCACATCCGCTGGAGGGGACGCTGCCGGATTATGACGCCTATGCCGCCGAATGGAAGTGGGACGGCATCCGCATCCAGATCGCCCGCACCGGTAACGAGGTCCGGCTGTTCAGCCGGGGCGCCGAGGATATATCGCACAGCTTTCCCGAGGTGGTCGCCGCGTTTGATGGCCACGGCGTCGTCGATGGCGAATTGCTGGTGCGGGGCGATGATCAGGGCGGCGATCATCTGGGAGGTGAGGCGGGCAGCTTCAACGCGCTGCAACAGCGGCTTGGCCGCAAAACCGTGTCCAAAGCGATGCTCGAAAGCGCCCCCGCCTTCGTCCGCCTCTACGACATCCTGTTCGACGGCGCGCAGGATGTCCGCGCCCTGCCATGGTCCGCCCGCCGGCCGATATTGGAGCGTTTCGCCGCTATCCTGCCCCCATCGCATTTCGACGTGTCGCCGGTGATCGCTGCGCCAGACTGGGCATCGTTGGTCGCATTGCGCGAGGCAGCACGCGCCGCCAGCATCGAGGGAGTGATGCTCAAACGCCGCGACAGCCCCTATGTCGCCGGGCGCGTCACCGGGCTGTGGTACAAATGGAAGCGCGATCCTCTGACCGCCGATTGCGTGCTGATGTATGCCCAGCGCGGCAGCGGCAAACGATCGTCGTTCTATTCCGACTATACGTTCGGCTGCTGGACCGAGGATGGCGCGCTGCTGCCGGTCGGCAAAGCCTATTCGGGCTTCACCGATACAGAATTGAAATGGCTGGACAATTTCGTGCGCGCCCACACACTCAGCCGCTTCGGCCCGGTGCGCGAGGTCGAAAAGTCACTGGTGCTGGAGGTCGCGTTCGACGCCATCCAGAGCAGCACCCGCCATAAATCGGGCCTCGCCATGCGCTTCCCGCGCATCAAGCGCATCCGCACCGACAAGCCCGCCGCCGAGGCCGACCGCATCGCCACGCTGCGCGCTATGATCGCATAAGCCGCGCAGCAACGCGCTAGGTCCGCTTGCCCGGCGCGATCAGATAGCGCCACACCCCGATACCGTTGATCACCAGAAGCACGACATTCTGCCAGCCAATCGGCTTGGCCTGCGGCGACAGAAAGCCCCAGCCGATCAGCGCCAGCGAGCTTGCCACAAAGATCACCATCGCGATCCCGGTCGCCCGCCGCCCCAGATTGAGCGAAACCATCAGCGCGGCGATAGGCGATGCGACCGCGCCGAACACCTGCAAGGCCTCAAGCAAAAATCCACCCATCTCGCTGCTCCCGTATCGCCTTCAAGGAACCGCGAAACATGTAAAGCGTTCCCGGCTAAAGGAGTTTTTAGATGTCCTTCACCCAGTTGAATCCCCCTATTCCGATCGAAGTTATCGGCAAAGGCAAGGCGTTGGCCTTTGCGGTCATCGACTACGGGCCGGAGCATAATCTGATGTGGGTCAGCGCGATCGACTGCTCAGGAGAGATCTGGTGTGCGCCCAATCCGGTTGTGCGGATGCAGGCCAATTGGTCGCTCGGCCGGCCGCATGCCAAGGCCCACGCGCCCGATCCCTGTTGCGGCCAATCATCCGATACGCTTTGCGCCGATCTGTTGGCAGCGCATTGATGGACGCCGTCACCGATGCCGATCGTGCCGCCACGCTGCACCACGCCCGCACGCTGAAGATGGCCAGCTCCACCCATGCCTATGTGCGCGGTAACACAGTGCAATTCTATGCATGGCTGGAGCAGTCGGACGCGGCGCGATTGATGCCTGCCGGGCCGCCGGTGTGGATCTGCGGCGATTGCCACCTGGGCAACCTGGGCCCATTGGCCGGGGCGGATGGCAGTGTCGATATCCAAATCCGCGATCTCGACCAGACGGTGATCGGTAATCCGGCGCATGATCTGATCCGGCTTGGCCTGTCGCTGGCCACGGCGGCGCGCGGCTCCGACCTGCCGGGGGTCACCACCGCGCGGATGATGGAGGAGATGGTCGAGGGCTACCAACTGGGCTTCATCGACCCTGAGGCCGACGATATTGCGCCCGAACCCAATGCCGTGCGCCTGGTGCGCCGCCGGGCACTGGGTCGCAGATGGAAGCATCTGGCGTCCGAACGGCTGGAGGATGAGCGCCCCACCATCCCGCTGGGCAAGAAGTTTTGGGGACTGACTGCGGCGGAACGCGACGCGCTGGACCAATTGTTCGCCACCGATGCGGTGCGCCAGATGGTGCTGAAGCTCGATCATCGCGATGATGACGATGCAGTCGAATTGATCGACGCAGCCTATTGGATGAAGGGGTGCAGCTCGCTGGGCAAGCTGCGCTTCGCCGCGCTGGTCGAGATTGGTGGGACGAAGAAAAAACGTGGGCTTTTCGCGCTGATCGACATCAAGGAGGCGGTACCGGCCGCTGCCCCCCGCGCGCCCGGTGCCAAAATGCCGCGCGACCATGCACAGCGGGTAGTGGCCGGGGCAAAGGCGCTGTCCCCCAACCTGGGCGACCGGATGCTGGCGGCGCGCCTGCTGGGCAAGCCGGTGGTGTTGCGCGAATTGCTGCCGCAGGACCTCAAGCTGGAGGTCGATCAATTCTCGCGCAGCGAGGCCACCCGCGCCGCGCGATACCTTGCCAACGTCGTGGGGCGAGCGCATGCTCGGCAAATGGATTCGATCACCCAGATTGCATGGCGCCGGTTGCTGATGGATCATCGCGGCTCCGGGCTGGATGCGCCGTCGTGGCTATGGCGCGGCGTAGTCGATCTTGTGGCCAGCCATGAGGCCGGGTATCTCGAACATTGCCGCCGCTATGCGCTGGCCGATCAAGCAGCGTGAGGCGCACAGTATGAATCCCTTCGATTTCTGGAATGGCATAGTTCAGGCCAACAAGATCGCGGCGCGCAATGGCCGGACCCTGGCCGAAACAATTGAGGCTTCGGGCGCGGTGATCGAAAGCCGCTCGCACACCATCGCCTCGGCGGCGCGCAATCCTTTCGCCGCCGATCATGCCGAACTGGGCCGGATGGTCCCCGAAAAGCTGGCGGCGTTTTCGCAGGCCGGGATGTCGGCATGGGACGATCTTTGCGCCATTCAAGCGCAGGCGATCGCCAATTGGCAGCAGCTGGCGGGCATTGCCTTGCGCGGGCGGACGCCCACCACCGGGGAGATCGCTACAATGGCGGGGCGCTCCACCGCGATCACCAGGCGTAGCGTGGCGGCCACTGGCAAGGCACTCGCGCCGATCCATGCTGCGGCGACCGGTAATGCCAAACGTCTGGCGCGCAAAGCGCGCTGATCATCACGCCAGCCGCCGCGCCGCCGCATAACAGCCCAGCGCCAGCACCGTGCCAAAACACCAGCCGGCCAGCACGTCCGACGGCCAATGCACCCCCAGATAGACCCGGCTGGCCCCGATTGCCATCACCAGCGCCGTCGCGCATGCCACACAGCCGCGCCGCAACCAGGGCACCCTATCGCCGATCATCAGCGCCAATGTCAGATAGACCGCCGCCGACAGCATCGCATGGCCGCTGGGGAAGCTGAGCGTCGTCACCTGCGCCAGATGCGGCACCAGCTCGGGCCGGGGCCGGTGGACGATGAATTTGAGCAGGATCTCACAGCCCAGCGCCGCCCCCGCCACCGCCGCCAGCCACAAAGCTGCGCCCCGGAGCCGCAGCGCCAGCAGTAACACGATGCCCAACAGGCACAGCAGGCCCAGCACGGTAATGCCGCCCAGCCCGCTGATGTCGATCGCCGATTGCAGCAGCCAGCCCGGCCCGATCGGCATCGCCAGATTCCCCGGCCGCCGCAGCGCCAGCAGGATCGCCCGATCAAAAGCAAAGCTGTCGCGCGCGATCACCTCGAACGCCAGATAGGCCGCCAGCAGCATCGCTGTGCCCAGCAGCCAAAACAGCGGGCGAAACGGCGGGCGCCGGCTCATGTCGCATCCGCCGGTCCGGGACACACCACCCTCAGCGCCCCGGGCAGGATCGCAAAGCGCAGCGGCAGCGGCAAGCGCGTCACCTCACCGTCCACCGCCACCGTGATCATCGGTTGGTTCATGGTCACCTCCGCCGCGACAAAATCGCCCAGCACGGTGAAATCATCGGCTTGGGCGCCCCGCCCGGCCAGCGCCAACACCGCGCCCCACACTGTGCCAAGCCGGCTGCGACGACCCACCGCCACGCCCCACAATTGCCCTGCCTGAACGGTATCGCGCGTGCCCATAGCGGCGCCTTCCACCGCGTAACGATTGTTGCCGATGAACAGCAAAGGCGTGCGCAAGGCACGCAACCCCGCCCCCAGATCGACCCGCATCCGCAGCGCTGGAAACCGGGCCATCGCATCCCACGCCGCCGGCAGCATCGCCAGCCATTTGGGCCATCCCCGATGCCGCCGCACCGCGTCGCGCCGCTTGACCATGAACGGATACAGGCCGATCGATGCGTTGTTGACGAAATGCCGCCCGTTGACGCTGCCCAGGTCGATCGCCTGCGCGCGGCCGTGCACCGCCAGCATCGCCGCCGCGTCCAGATCGGCTGGCACGCCCATGTCGCGCGCGAGATGATTGAGCGTACCCAGCGGTAGCAGCGCCAGCTCGGTGGTGGTGCCGGCCAGGATCTGCGCCGCACCCGACATCGTGCCGTCTCCGCCCGCCACCACGATACGCTTATGCACCTTGGCCGCCTCGGCAATGGCCGCCGCCATCGCCGCTCCGTCCAGCATCTGAACCTGCGCCGCCACCCCCGCGCCGGCGAAAGCGCGCACCAGTGCCTCGGGCAAATCCGCCCCCGCCTTCGCCGCGCCGCCCCCCGCGCTATTGACCAGAACCGGCAAAGATGATGCGCTCATGGCCCTATAACACGCGAAGGGCAATTTGGTTCAATGCGCGGTCGCTATCGCTTGCGCGCAAATCACGCTAACCGCGCGGTATGGCAGGACTGTTCTTTATCCTCTCGAAAATTACCGGCATGGCGATCCGTGCCGAAACCCTGCTGCTGCTGGCGATCTGGCTGGGCGCGCGCGGGGTTCAGGGCAATCGGCCGCGCCGGGGGCGGGTGGTGTTGTATTTCGGGTTGGGCGGCTTTGTACTGCTGGGGTTTGCGCCGGTCGGGGATTATCTGCTCAAGCCGCTGGAGAACCGCTATGCGTCGGCGCCGCCGCTGGGCGATGTCAGCGCGATCATCGTGCTGGGCGGCACCGCCGATGCCGAGAAATCGGCGGTGTGGCAGCGCCCGGTGTTCAAACGCGGCGCGGACCGTTTCTACGAAGGCATCGCGCTGGCCCACCGTTTCCCGCAGGCCCAACTCTATTTCACCGGCGGCAGCGGCGGTCTGGCCGGGCGCCGCCTATCGGAGGCTTTGGTGGCGAGGCAGATCTTCACCGACGCCGGCCTGCCCCCGGAGCGCCTGCATTTCGAGGGCGCATCGCGCACCACTGCCGAGAACGCGCGGCTGCTGCGCGCCATGGTGGGCGATCAGGCGTCGGGGCAATATGTGCTGGTGACCAGTGCCTTCCATCTGCCCCGCGCGGTCTCCGCCTTCTGCGCCGCCGGTTGGCAGCGCATCGTGCCATGGCCCGCCGATTACCGCACCGGCTATGTCGGTCAGGGGCTGGGGTGGAACTTGCCCGAGAATCTCTCCAACCTCGATCTGGCGATCAACGAATGGGTCGGCATCGCCGGCTACCGGCTCAGCGGGCGCGCCGTGACGGTTTTGCCCAAAGGCTGCCTCGCCTCTTGAATTGCCGCGCCATCTGGCACATCTGGGCGCCATGACCACAGACATAGACGCCCCCACGGGCACTGACCCCCGCCCCCAGGCCTTCACCGCAGATGTCGCCAAGCTGCTCCATATGATGGTGCATTCGGTCTATTCGGACCGCGACGTATTCCTGCGCGAGCTGATCTCCAACGCCGCCGACGCCTGTGAGAAATTGCGCTTCGAGGCGATCACCCACCCCGAACTGCTCGGCGACAACAGCGATGTCGGCATCGCCATCACGCTGGACGCCGAACACCGCAGCCTCACCATCGCGGATAGCGGCATCGGCATGTCCGCGGCCGACATGGCCGACCTGCTGGGCACCATCGCGCGGTCGGGCACCAAAGCATTTTTCGACAGGCTGGCCGCGGACAAGGGCGAACCGACCCAGCTGATCGGTCAGTTCGGCGTCGGTTTCTATGCGGCCTTCATGGTGGCGGAGCGGGTCGAGGTGGTCTCACGCCGCGCCGGCAGTGATGAGGCGTCGCTGTGGGCATCCGATGGTCAGGGCAGTTTCACGATCGCGCCCGTGCCGCTCGATCAGGCCCCCTTTGATCGCGGCACCAGCATCACGCTCCATCTGATGGAGGACGCCGCGCAATACGCCGAAAAGCACCGCATCGAGGGCATCATCAAAGCGCAATCGGGCCATGTCCCGGTGCCGATCACATTGCGCGACGCTCCCGATGCAGAGGCGTTGCCGATTGCCGACGGCACCGCGTTGTGGACCCGTGCCAAATCCGCGATAGCGCCGGAGGAATACAAGGATTTCTACCGCAGCGTCGCCGGCCAGTTCGATGCCCCGGCCCTTACCCTGCACTTCCGCGCAGAGGGGCGGCAGGAGTATACGGTGCTGGCTTTCGTTCCCGAGAGCCGCCCGTTCGACCTGTTCGACCCTGACCGCAAGGGCCGCATCAAGCTCTATGTCCGCCGCGTGTTCATCACCGATTCGGCGCAGGTTCTGCCGCGTTATCTGCGGTTTGTACGGGGCTTGGTGGATTGCGCCGACCTGCCGCTGAATATGTCGCGCGAGATGATCCAGGACAGTCCGCTGCTCGCGCAAATCCAGACCGGCATTACCGGGCGGCTGCTGGGTGAGCTGGAAAAAACCGCGAAGGATGACGTGGCGGCCTATAATGCGATCTGGGAAAACTTCGGCAGCGTGCTCAAAGAGGGACTCTACGAGGATTACGCCCGCCGCGAAGCCCTGCTTCGCCTCGCCCGTTTCAAGACCACCACATCGGCCGGCGAATGGCGCAGCCTCGACGATTACGTCACTTCGATGCCCGAAAACCAAACTGCGATATATTACATCACCGGGCAGGACCTGACCCATCTCGCCTCCTCGCCCCAGCTGGAGGGGTTTGCGGCGCGCGGTATCGAGGTGCTGTTGCTGCCCGATCCGGTGGACAGTTTCTGGGTGACCGGCGGCCTCGATCTGGGCGGCAAGCCGTTCAAATCGGTGACGCAGGGCGCCGCCGAGCTCGGCCTGATCCCGTTGCCGGAGGGTGCCGCCCCCACCGAAACCGCGCCGGAAATCGGCGATTTCCTCGCGTTCCTGCAAGCCGAATTGGGCGATGCCGTGTCTGCGGTCCGCACCTCCGAACGGCTGACGGGCAGCGCGGTGTGCCTGGTCGCGGCGGAGGGCGCGCTCGATAAATCGCTCGAACGGCTGCTGGCGGGATCGGGTCAGGCGCCGCCCAATGTGAAGCCGGTGCTGGAAGTCAACGCCGCGCATCCCCGCATCGCCAGCCTCGCCGCGCTCGGCGCAGAGGACAGCCTGCGCGCCGATGCCGCGCATCTGCTGCTCGACGAGGCGCGCATTGCCGATGGCGAACCCCCGCTCGACCCGCGCGGCTTTACCGAAAGGCTGGGCCGGGTGATGGCCCGCGCGGCAGGCTAAGGCTCTTACGCGGGGCCAGCCGCGCCGCCAGTTGGCGCATGGTCAGCCCGGTTAGCGGATCGCGCCAGCCGGGCGCAATCGCCGCCGCCGGGCGCAGCACGAAGCTTCGCCCACGAAACGCCAGATGCGGCACCGTCAGCCCGGGCGAGTGCCACACGCCCCCGCTCCACAGCACGATATCCAGATCGAGCACCCGCGCGCCCCAGCGCCGCCCCCGCCGCCGGCCAAACCCGCGCTCCACCCGCTGCAACATCACTAGCAGATCGGGCGGCGCCAGCGCGCTGCGGCACACGACGGCGCCATTGGCAAAGCGGCGCCGGCTGGGGCCCAGCGGCGCGGTGGCGATGATCGGCGCGACGCGTTCGACCTCCAGCCCCAGCCCCGTCAGCGCCGCCACGCCGGCCCGCAGCACCCCGGCAGGCGCACCATGCCGGTGGTGCGGCATATTCCCGCCCAGCGCGATCAAATAGCGCCAGTCCTCTGTCGGCATCAGATGTCGAGGCAAAGCCGGTCATACAGATCGGGCCGGCGGTCGCGAAAGAAGCCCATCCCCGCCCGGTGCATCGCCGCACGCCCCAGATCGAGGCGATGGACCAGCACGCCGGTCTCGCCGCCGCCAAATTCAGCCACCAAATCGCCCCATTCATCGGCGATAAAACTGTGCCCGTAAAAGCTCTGCCCGCCTTCATCGCCGATGCGGTTGGCCGCCACCACCGGCGTACAATTGGACACGGCGTGCCCCTGCATCGCGCGCCGCCACATCCGGCTGGTGTCGAGCCCGGCATCATACGGCTCCGACCCGATCGCGGTGGGGTACAGCAGCACCTCGGCCCCCATCAGGGCCATCGCCCGCGCGCATTCGGGATACCACTGATCCCAGCAGATCCCGACCCCCACGGTCACGCCCGCCACCTGCCACACTTTGAAACCGGTATTTCCGGGACGGAAATAATACTTTTCCTCATAGCCCGGCCCGTCGGGAATATGGCTCTTGCGATAGACCCCCATGATCTCACCATCTGCGCCAACCATCGCCAGTGAATTGTAATAATGCGGGCCGTCACGCTCAAAAAAGCTGGTCGGGATAGCCACTTTCAAGGCGCGCGCCAGCCGCTGCATCGCGATCACCGAAGGGTGCTCACCCACCGGGCGCGCCAGGGCAAACAGCGCCTCATCCTCCGTCGCGCAGAAATACGCCCCGCTGAACAGCTCGGGCGGCAGGATCAGCTGCGCGCCCTGCCCCGCCGCATCCTCGACCAGCGCGCAAACCGCCGCGATATTGGCACCTTCATCGGCTAGCCCCAGCGGCAATTGCAAAGCGGCAACGTTCAGAATGCTCATCGCCCCCGATTATGGCCCGCCGCCGCGAAAGTCCATCCCGGCCGCGCCCGGACAGGCTGGCAATCGCGCGCCGGCCATCCTATCTAACACGCAACAAAGGAGACAATCATGCGCGAAGCCATCATCGCCGGGGGCTGCTTCTGGTGCACGGAGGCAGTATTTGCCAGCCTTGCCGGGGTAACATCGGTCCAAAGCGGCTATATCGGCGGCAGCGTGCCGAACGCAACCTACAAGGCGGTATGCAGCGGCAGCACCGGCCATGCCGAGGCCATCAAGGTCAGTTTCGACCCAGCGCAATTGTCCTATGGCGACCTGCTCGACATCCATATGGGCACGCATGACCCGACCCAGCTCAACCGTCAGGGCAATGATGTCGGCACGCAATACCGCTCGGCGATCTTCGTGGAAACGGAGGCGGACCGCGCCGAGGCCAAGGCCGCCATCGCCCGCGCCACCGCCGACCACACCGCACCGATCGTGACGACCATCGAGGGCCCGGCCACATGGTATCCGGCCGAGGATTACCATCAGGAATACTGGAACGGCGAAGGCCAGCGCAACCCCTATTGTCTCGCGGTGATTCCCCCCAAGCTGGCCAAATTGCGCAAGTCGTTTGGGGAGCGGATCAAGGCCTGATGCAGAGCAACGGGGCCTATATGGCCATGCTATACCCGCCGTTGAGCGGATAGGTCTGCCCGGTGATCCACCCCGCCGCGTCGGAGCACAGGAACAGCACCAGCGCCGCCACATCGTCAGGCTTGCCAAACCGCCGGATCACATAGCGCGACAATTGCGCCTTGACCTGCTCGCTGGCCATGAAGCCGGCCAGCGCCTCACCCTCCATCGGCGGCTCCAGCGTGGACAGCGAGATCGCGTTGCTGGTGATATTGAACCGCCCCGCCTCCTTCGCCAGACTGCGCACAAAGCCCGCCGCGCCGGCCTTGGCGGCGGCATACACCGCCAGCCGCGCCTCACCTACGCGCCCCGAATCCGACACGATGGTCACCACCCGGCCCTGTTTGGCCGCGACCATTCCCGGCAACAGCGCGTGACAGCAATTGAGCACGCCGGTGAGGTTGGTGCGCATATAGCGGTCCCACTGGGCAGGGTCGGTATTCCAAAACAGCGGGTCATGCCCCATCCGCGCCGCCGGCCCGGCCATCCCGGCATTGTTGACGAGGAGCGTCACTGGCCCCAGCTCAGCCGAGGCGCGAGCCGCCATCGCCCGCACCGAAGCGATGTCGCCGACATCGGCCTGAACCCCGATTGCCGGTACGCCCAGGGCACGGACCTCCTCCGCCACCGCCTCGGCACGTTCGGCCACGAAGTCGTTCACCGCGACCCCGCCCGCGCCATGCTGCGCCACCATCAATGCGATGCCGCGCCCCGCGCCCTGCCCGGCCCCGGTGACCAGCGCCACCTGCCCGCCCAGATCGAGCAAATCCTTCATCGCACCCCTCCCTTGCCGGCGGACAACCCGCCGATCACAAAATCGATCACCGCCTCGCGGATCGCCATTTCATCGGCCAGCCCGGGTGGGAACATCCATTCGCCAAGCAAGCTGGTCCCCAGCAGCGCCGCGAAGGACACCCGCACCATCACCTCGGGGTCGGTGCCCGCCGCGCCCGGCGTATCGGCGATCCGATGACGCATCAGGGCCGCGCCTTGCGCGAAATAACCCCCCAGGCCCGCCAAGCCCGCCAGGCCCGCCGCTCCGTCCGGATCATAGGCCCCCGCCACCACCAGCGACAGCAGCATCCGCGAATGGGTCTCCATAAATACGCTGAGCTCAGTGACATATTGGCGGGTCCGCGTGGCCAGATCGGCGCCATCCGCATCGCCGCGCGCCTGAAACTCGGCGAAGTGGCGGCCCAGAGGCTCGAATATCGCCGCGCGGAACAACGCGGCCTTGCTGCCGAAATAGCGGAAGATCTGCGCCTCGGTCACCCCGGCGCGGCGCGCGATGCCGGCGGTGGTGGCGCGGGCCTGGCCCAGCGCCTCGAACTCCTCACCCGCCGCCGTCATGATCAGATCGCGGATCAGCGCGGGGGTGCGGCGGGCGATGCGGCCGCCGCTGGCTATCGCGCCCTTGTTCGCCACGCGCATCCTTTCTCACCCGATTGACGGCTTTTAGATAGCGTATACTATCTTTATGCGCGAGCCCCAAAAAGCCGTGCGAACAAACGCGATGGAAGGACGCGCCGGACATGACCTATCTTCTGTCCCGCCGGCCCTTCACCCAAACCCCGCGCGGGGGTTGCTGCGCGCCGAACATTACCAGATTGCCTATGTCACCACGACATCAAGCCCGGCTGAGCGCTGCCAAGCGATCAGCCGCCGGGCGCCGAGGACCTCGCTATCCGCCGCCACCACCTCGGCTTCCTCATCCACGACGCCGCGCAATGGGCAGGCGCGCTGGCCAGCTCGGCCCGGCAGGAGCTTGCGGAGCCCTATACCGGCAGCAACCCGCTGGTCGATGTGCTTTGTGGCGGTGGTGGCGTTGGCAGCGCCGCCGCGATAGTTCCGCCTGCCCCATTGCTCCGCTTGGTCAGACGGACCAAACAAGTGGCAATACCCCGATCCGGCGCGCGTTTGATTTAAGGCCTGCTGCCCCTCGGATCGCGGTAAGATATGGAGTTTACATGGCAAATGTGGCTGAGGGGATTACGAGCCGCGCGCGCGAGTTTCAGGATTGGGCAAGCAACTCCGAAGCCTTTCTCGAAAGTTGCGACGGCGGTGACCACGGATCGCCAGCCAACCCCTCGGTTTGGGTGCTCGGTATAGAGCCGGGATGGTCGCTCGCCGATCAGAAAAACGAGGCAAATGGGCAGAAGATCAGCTCCGAGACGCTTGATAAGTATTCAATCGAGCTGCAACTCGGCTGGCGCTTCAACGTCGCGGCGTTCAAGCTCCTCGCCGCTCTGGATGGGCGATCACCGACAGAATATTTGGCATTTGCGCAGGAGAAGCGACCCTTTGAGCAGGGGTGTTCGGGATATTTCAAGGGCAATCTGTTTCCAGAAGCGTTTTACAACGTTCCCGCGTGGGACGATGAGGCTATCCGGGCGACCGGCTTTTCATCGAAGGCCGACTATCAGGTTTGGATGAGGGGCGCGCGATTCCCGATCCTGACAGCATGGATCGAGAAGTGGCGGCCCAGGCTGATTATCGGCCTCGGGCTGACCCACGCCGACGATTTTCTCGCCGTTGCCCAAGCTTCAGAACCGCCGACGCAACATTCCTTCGAGGTCAACGGCCATGCGAAGCGGATGATGATGACCAAATCAGGCTTAGTCCCGTTGGCCATCCTCCCTCACTTGACGGGGGGACGAAACGGATTGAACAGCCACGAGGCCATCGCTCACGCCGCGCAGCAAATTCGCTTGCATCTCTAATTCGATAGATGACTCCGGTATGCCGCGGGGCAGCAAGGTGAGGCCCGTAGGTCGTTCGAAATTATGTCTGACCGCAGTGTAGCGAAACGCCCGGCGTGTATTTTTATGGAAACAGGAAGCCGCATGAATCCCCCCCGCCCCCGTCCCAGACTCGATGCCGAAAACCGCGCCTTCTGGACCGGCGGTGAGCACGGCCATCTTAACATCCAGCGCTGTTACGATTGCGGTCACTTCACCCATCCACCCAAGCCGCTTTGCCGCCATTGCCAGTCGGAGAACACCGCTCCGCATGCGGTTTCGGGCCTCGCCACGGTGGACAGCTATACCATCAACCACCAGCCATGGCTGCCCTGCCTCGCGGTGCCCTATGTCATCGCGCGGGTACGGCTCAATGATGCGCCCGATGTCATCCTGACCACCAATATCGTGGGCTGCCCGGTCGATGCGGTCGATTTCGATGACCCTGTGCGGGTCATTTTCGAGCATCAGGACGGCATCTGGTACCCGCTGTTCGAAAAGGCGAATTGAGCGATGGAAGCCTATATCACCGGCATCGGCCAGTCCGAGGTGGGGGTTCGCCTTGCCCGTCACCCGCTGCTGCTGACCATCGACGCCATCAGGGAGGCGCTGGACGAGGCCGGGCTCAACCTGTCGCAGATCGATGGCGTATCGACCTATCCCGGCAAGATGGCCGGCTATCTCGGGTTCTCACCGGTCAGTTCGGACGAGGTGATCGAGGCGCTTGGCATCAAGTCCAAATTCCACCTCGGCGGCGGCGAGATGCCGGCTCAGCTTTCGGGCATCACGATGGCGGCGCTGGCAGTGAAGGCGGGGCTGGCGCGCCACATCATCTGCTTCCGCACCGTGTACGAAGCCGCCGCAATGTCCCGCCCCGAGGAATTCCCCCCGCTGCGCCGCGAATTTGTCGAGGGGGCGTCGCAGTGGACCGCGCCGTTCTATGCGATATCGGCGGCGAACTGGACCGCACAATATGCAATGCGCCACATGAAACGCTATGGCATGACCCGCGAGCAATTGGCGCAGGTGGCGCTCAACGCGCATCGCAATGCCGCGATCAATCCGCGCGCGCGCGCCATCGTCAAAGAGCCGCTGAGCATGGAGAAATACATGGCGGCGCGGCTGATCACCACGCCGTTCTGCCTCTACGATTGCGACCGCTTCACCGATTGTTCGACCGTGGTGATCGTCTCGGCCGGCGACGCGCTCGACGAAGTGACCGCCACGCCGATCCGCATTGCCGCGAGCGCCGGCTCGGTCGAACGCTATTCGTGGGACCAGGCCGAATGGGCAAGCGCCTATCCGACCGGGCGCGACTTGTGGAAGAACACCGATTACACCGCCAAGGACGTCGACACTGTCCAGTTCTACGACGGCTTCGCGTTCCAGCCGATCACGTGGCTGGAGGGCCTCGGCTTCTGCGAGGTGGGCGAGGGGCACAAGTTCATCGAGGGCGGCACGCGCATCGCGCTCGACGGCGAATTGCCGATGAACACCGGTGGCGGGCAATTGGGCTGGGGCCGGCTGCACGGCTTCGGCTTCGCTTATGAAAGCGTGGTGCAATTGCGTGGGGCAGGCGG
>JANXUK010000034.1 GCA_025356275.1 Sphingomonadales bacterium
GGGCGCTCCCGTGTAGAATCTGTCCCATAGTGCATCCTTCCATTGCTGCATGGATAATACACCATCAAATGCCGGGACCAAACAGCTAGGCTCCGCCTTGCGCCAGCAGCGCGGCGAGACGGTCGATCGATGGACTCCCGAACTCAATCTGCGATCGCGCGGCATGCTCCCGTCTATCTGGATACCAGAACCAGACGTGCGGCTGGGCATTTACGCGCGGATGGCGCGGATTGAGGACGATGCGGGGCTCGACGGCTTCGAGGACGAACTCGCGGACCGATTCGGGCCGCTGCCGGCGGAGGCGGTTACGTTGCTGGAAAAGGCGCGGCTCCGGACTTCGGCGCGCGCAGCCCGGATCGCCCGCATCGACGCCGGACCTGCGGCGATCGCGCTTACGCCGCGCCAAGACTTCGACGCGAAGGCGGCGTTGAAGGTTCGCGGACTGGGCCTGGCCGAGAAGAACGGTCGGCTGCTTCTGGCCGAACGGCTTTCCGAAGACGCGCGGCTTGAGCGGGTGCGGCAGTTGCTCGAAGCGCTGGCCGACTGACCGATGCGCTGCTCGGCCCGTCGCGAGCCAGTCAGGAAAGACACGAGCCGATTTGCGAAAGCGCGCCGACGAACATTGGCACTTGCAACGTAGCAGGGACAACGGGCGACTGCCTGCTTTGCTGCAATTGCTAGCACTCGCCTGACCCGCCATTGTTCTGCTTCAGAAGTTAAAGGCATCCCGGGACGAGTTTCTCGAGTCGGCGAGGCGACGCGGGCTACGATGCCATATGGGACGGCCAACCGCGGTCGAACGGTGTGGCGCTGCTGTCGAGTATCGGCAAAAAGTTCACGAAACCTCGCGCGGCTACACCCAGGATGCTGCCAGCTATGAACACGGCAGCCAATGGTCAAATCTCGCCGATCGCGACGGATTTGCGGTGCTTTATCTCGAGCAGTCGCGGTCCAACAATATGAACCTGTGCTTCAACTGGTTCGAGCCGGGTGACACCCGAAGGGGCGACGGTGAGCCACTATCGATCTACCAAATGATTCAGGCGATGATCAAACGCTTTTCTCGCGACGAAACAGAAGTTTTTATAACGGGTCTTTCGGCAGGCGGGGCAATGACCTCGGTGGTGTTAGCGACGTATCCGGAATTGTTCTCCGCCGGCGCAATCGTCGCGGGACTTCCCTACGGCACAGCATCGGGCGTGCTGGAAGCCCTTGAACGCATGCGGGGCGCCGGGGGGCCCCAAGGAAAAGCGCTTGCCGATCTTATTCCTCAGCCTGCCAAGGAGCGTATGATCTGGCCTGCGATCAGCATATGGCACGGTAGCGCGGATGTTACGGTTGCACCTTCGAACACCCGCGCCGCTATCGAGCAGTGGCAGAGCGTCCATGGCCTGCCCGAGCAGCCTGATTATGCAGACACTATTGACGGTCACATGCACCGCGCATGGATCGGCCAGGAGCTCACATGCTAGACGCCGGAATATCATCATCGACCACATGCTGCGCTTCTGGGGGATCGAGCCCGCCTGCCGTGTGGATGTGCAGTCCGCCATCAAACGGCCAATCGAATTGAGCGTTGCTCTCGAGAGTCCTCGGGGACTTGACGGCCCTACCGCGCCGGGCTCGACCGCCAAGACAACTCGAGCATATGTAAACGATGTGATCGAGTCAGCGCTCCGCGCAGCCGGATTTATACAACAACCAGCCCGTGGTCGATATCTCGACCAACAAGGACCGACGGCAATGTGATAGAGCCTATCGATTAACTTGGACGCAGCCCCTTGGCCGGCGGCCACGGGCTGGGTTTGCAGGCTGGCGGAACGAGGCACCCGCCCATTGCAAAACCAACCCGCAGTCCACCGCGCTCCACTTGGCGGCCTGTCAGCTTTGCGCGGCTGTCAATTCCTGCTTGCGCGCGTTCATCTGCTCGCCGAGCGCCTTGAGATCCATTTTGCTGGACCGACATTCCGGAAACAGCTCGCTTTCCTCTTCCCCGACGTGGTGGTCGATGTATTCACCCAAGACCTTGATCTTCGCATCGAAGAGCGGCTCTCCTGGCATGTTCGCCTGGATCTGCGCAATCAAGTCCTTGGCGCTGGCATGTTCCACTTCGGCTTCATCGAGCAGATCGTCGTCTTCGATCGCTTCGTAAGCGGCTGGATAAAAGATCTCCTCCTCGATCTGCGCGTGGACGGTCGACGGCATTGAGCCATGAACACGAGGTCGGTGTAAAGTGGAATGTCCAGCGCGGATGGCGGGCGAGCCATTCCTGGACCTTGTCCTTCTTGTGCGCTGCGTAATTGTCGAGAATGACGTGGATGGCCTTGTCCTTCGGCACCTCGCGCTCGATCCGGTTGAGGAAGCGGATGAACTCCTGATGGCGATGGCGCTGCATGTTCTGCCCGATAACCGTTCCGTCCAACACATTGAGCGCGGCAAACAGGGTTGTCGTGCCATGCCGCTTGTAATCATGGGTCATGGTTCCGGCACGGCCTTTCTTCATCGGCAGGCCGGGCTGGGTGCGGTCAAGCGCCTGAATCTGCGACTTCTCGTCGAAGGACAGCACCACCGCATGGGCAGGCGGATCGACATAGAGGCCGACGATCTCGGTGAGCTTCTCGGCGAAAACCGGGTCGTTTGACAGCTTGAAGCTGCGCCAGCGATGCGGAGAAAGACCATGCGCCTTCCAGATCGACTGCACTGTCGAAACGGCAAGCCCGACCGCCTTGGCCATCGCGCGGGCCGTCCAGTGGGTGGCCTCGTGCGGCGGTGCCTCCTGCGTTAGGCGGACAATTTCTGCCACGCGCTTGGGGGGCACGGGTGCCTTGCCGGGTGGACGGGACTTGTCGCGCAGCAAGCCATCGATGCCTTCATGCATAAAGCGTTCCTGCCAACGCCACACGCAGGTCTTCGACTTGCCCGTCGCAGCCATGATGGCCGAGGTGCCAACGCCCTCGCCACTGAGCAGCACGATACGCGCTCGCCAAACATGCTTCTGCGGACTCAACGGTGCCGCCGCTATATCGCTCAATCGCTGGCGGTCGTCTTCGGAAAGGGAGAAAGTGATGCCATCGCGCATCCACCCGGACTCGCACGCCAGCAAACCGCTGGGAATCCCAAAACGGACTCTTTTGTCCCGGTCAATCCACTAGAAGGCGTGAAACTTCTCTATCAACGCGATTGTGTATCGAGACCGCGCAAATAAATTGCGAGATCTGCACGCTGCATGCGGCTCCGGACATAGAACGGATGAGGCGCGGAATTGCCGCGGGCTGGATCAAGCAATTTGTCCAAGTTGGGCACCGAGTTGTCGTGGAGGAAATTCGGCTTTCGCGCGAGGTCGAGCAGAAGCGGCATCGCAACGCCTCGCTTTTCCCACGAATGCTGGCGTTGACCACCGCCCACTTGTCGTCGAAAACGCTGCCGGGAGTGTTTAGGACCGGATTGAGCGGTGGGGTGCGCGCAGCGAGCATCATCGGCCGGTCGCCCGGAAAGATTGTGCCCATTGCATGGATGGTTGTTGGCACAGGCCGGCTCTGATCGGTGTTGTGGCAACGGACGCAGCCGCTTGAAACGAAAGACGCACGCCCCCGCGCCATGGCCGCCGCATCGCCGAACTGGCCGCGTGGTGCGGGCAACGCCGATAAGTAGGCGTTGAGCGCAAGTAATTTACGATTGTCAACGCGCACGCCGAACGGGGTAGCCAGCGAGCCCTGCTCACCACCCGTGGTAAAGCGAACATAGGGGTATCCGGTGACGTTGGTGCCGGCCAAAATCTTGACTTAGTTATCGACCATCTCGTCCCCGGCGGCGCCGGCCAACTTGTGGACGAACGCGCGCCCGCCTGCTGTGGTGAGCATGGTTTGATCGAACAGCGCGGTGTAAACGAGGTTGCTGAAATCATCGAGGTGATCGAATGTCCCCTCGCTTCCGTAAGGCGCGGCAAGGTCTTGGCGGAACAGCGCCGAGTTGTGCATCGGATCGCCGTTGCCATCAAAACTGTCGTCGAACATGCCAATGGGATAATATTGCGGATTGCCAAAATTAGGCGTCGAAGTCGGCTTCGCTCGATTTTTCGGTCAATCCAGACGGCGCACGCCCGATGCTCTTGCCGTGGTTCGCCTTCAGCGAAGCACCATCGCCGGCTTCCACCACCAGAGGCCCCGCCGGTTGCACCGGTCGGGGCAGTCCGCGGCACCAACGGCCGCGTTCACGAACTGACCAATGCTTGCTGTCAGTGCGAAGTCGAATGCTATCTGCTCGCGCGGCACGATAATTTGCGACGACGCAATTGCCGTACGTCGATCAGCCTTGCACTTGCAGAATGAGCGCGCGATTGAGGTCAGATGACTGATCCGCACCAACTGGACCGATTTCTGAGCGCGCAGGACGGGATTTACGAACCAGCGCTCGCCGAGATTCGCCGTGGCGCCAAGCGATCGCATTGGATGTGGTTCATCTTCCCGCAGATCGCGGGCCTTGGCAGCAGCGCCATGTCGCAGCGCTATGCGATCAATTCGCTCGATGAGGCACGAGCTTATCTTGACCACCCGGTGCTCGGGCGCCGACTACGGACATGCATTCTGCGCTGCAAGATGTGACCGGTCGGCCAGCCGTCGAAGTTTTTGGGGAAATTGATGCAGCCAAGCTGCGGTCCTCACTAACGCTGTTTCTCGAAGCCGGCGGGGTCCGCTGTTCGCGGCGGCGCTGGACCGCTGGTTTGCGGGGGAGCGCGACGGAGCTACGCTCAGATTGCTCGACGGTACTCGACAATCTCGGATCGTACCGGGATTGTCGGAGGCCCTAACTCTGACGAGGAAGGGTATGTCATGAGCAACACAACCAACATGTTTGCACCGGAGGTGCGCCAGTGCGCGGTACACACGGTGCTGGATCACGAAGCTGATCACCCGTCCCGCCGGGCAGCCATCACATCGAGAGCCGAGAATGTCGGCTGTTCGGCGCATACGCTGCTGGAGTGGGTTAAGAAGATTGAGGTGGTCAGCGGCAAGCGTGCCAGAGTTCCGACCGAACTGGCCAACCGGCTCATAGCGCTGGAATTGGAGAACCGCGAGCTGCGTCACGCCAGAGAGATTCTGTGCAAGGCATCGATATATTTTGCGCAGGAAGAGCTTGACCGCCCTTTCAAGCGATGATGGGTTATCAATGATATCGCAGTTTCGTCGCAAAGTTGGCCAATAATCCACCGCCTGGAGCACAGTTCCATGACAACAGCGCTAGCGTCCGCGTTCGTGGTGTAATTTCCGGTGTACGCGCTGGTGGATTTTGGGGTGGGGCATGCCCCACCCCAAAATTCGGCGGCGCTGGTGGCCACCGGGCTCATCGTTATGGTGGAGTTGCGAGACTTCAACCCTGACGGCCGCGAGCGAGGCAATTATCAGGGAGGCGATGCAGGACAACGCTTCTGCGCCCGTTGTTTATGCAGCAGGCGCGGGCCTCACCGATCTGGCAGCAGCTTGGCTGGCAGAACCCCGCATCGGGCGCAGTCTCAGGCTCGTGTGGGTTGGCGGGTCGGTGCATCCGGGTCTCGGGATGTCACCACCCGGACCTCCGCAACCCGAGTTCAACTTTGGCCTCGACCCCCTCGCCGCACAGGTCATCTTCAACAAGGCGGACATCGAAATATAGCAGGTGCCGCGTAATGCCTATCGCTGCATGCTGTTTTCCAACGCTGAGCTGAGCGAACTCGCCCTGACCAACGAGCTCGCTCGGTATTTGCAAGGGCAACTCGTTGATCTGGCGGAACGTCTCGCTAGAGTGCCAGGGTTGCCGCCGCTGCCAGCTACGGAAGCCTACATTCTGAGCGACAGCGCCTTAGTTGCGCAGACTTGACCCTTCCGTCGTTTCACCGGATCCTTCGTCCAGCCGCTATGTAGTTCAATCGACGCCCAAGTTGATGCCGGACGGCTCCTACAAACCCGCCCCAGACGGCCGGCCGATGCGCATCTACACGCAAATCGATGCAGAACTCAAATTCGCGACATGCTGAGCAAGTTCAGGCTTTGGAATAGAGCGCGCAGCTAGCTTGGTCCCGCAGAGTGCTGAGACGTTAGCTGGCGATTAGCGTAATTCTGCATCTGATCTAGCAGCCACAACAGCCCGCCATCTTTCTCGCGCGTAAGATGATACTGCGCCATTTCTTCCATAAGGGGCATCGGAAAGGGTAGCGCTGCAATCGCGAGGGGTAGTACTTTTGAGAAAGTCAGTGCAAGTCGCTGGTGAAGCACCGCGATCCGAGTCGAATTGGGCAGCAGCCAAGGCACGGCCGCGAATGTCGGTGCAACAACGTCAATCCGCCGATTCAATCCGATGCTGTGCATTTGTTCTTCTGCGAACGGTCGGGTCCGCTGTGGGCCCAGTTCCACGGATACCTGGGGCGATGCAAGAAAACTGTCCAGGCTGACTTGCGATGCGAAAAGTGGATTCTCAGACCAACCGACAATCACGTGTGGTTCTTCGAAAATGAGAACAGAGGGATGATGAGGTGATATGAATTGCCGGGGCGTCAGAATCAGGTCGACATCGCCACGCTCAAGATACTGAATGATTTGCGGGCTAAGCGAAGAGACTTCGAACGAGACGTTTGGCGCCTGGTCCTGGAGCAATGCGATGAGCGGCGCCAGAAGCGTGGTGAAAATGTAGTCCGAGCCGGCAAGACGAAACCGTCGTTCGGACGTGGTCGGATCGAAGGCAGTAGATGCTGCAATAAGCCGTTCGACATTACCCAACACCTCCCGGATCATGGGCTGAAGGCTGAGTGCTTGAGCCGTAGGCAGCATGACTCGCCCCGTGGGCAAAAGCAGTTCGTCATCAAAATAATGTCGGAGGCGCGCCAAGGCTGAGCTTGTCGCGGGCTGGCTCAGATTGAGCCGCTTCGCCGCCGCCGTCACGTTCCGCTCGGTGAGCAGTACCTCCAGCACGAGCAGAAGATTGAGATCCAAACCCTTGAAGCGCATCGCGGGACCATCACTATTCACAAATTGAATAACAATCAATCCGAACAAGGGATTTTGCGGATCGCGCGCAGTGTGGAACTAGGCGGGCAAGTTCGCGGAACAATCGCGATAAATGGGGAGGTTTTCATGCGCTTTGCGCTTTTCTGCGGTTCAGCTATCATTCTCGTCAGCACCATGTCCGCCAGCGCGCTGGCGGCTGACCAGAATTCTCCGCCTTCAGACCCTGCCAGCGAACCGGCTGCGGCCGACGCCATACCCGCCAGCGGGCTTGGCGAGATTGTCGTGACTGCGCAGCGCCGGTCAGAAAACCTGCAGAAAGCGGCACTTCCGGTCGATGTGGTTTCGGGTGCAGCGGTGGTTTCCAGCGGGCTGAGCGCGGCGGGCCAGCTTGGCGCGATCATCCCCTCGCTGTCGGTGCAGAATAACGGCGGCGCAAACGTCACCCTGTTCCTGCGCGGTGTCGGCAACTTCACCGTCAACGGCTACAGCGATCCTGCCATCGCCATCAACTACGACGGAGTTTATCTCGGCCGACCTACTTCCACCTCCGGCCTGTTTTACGATCTCGAGCGGATCGAGGTGCTCAAGGGACCGCAGGGCACGCTCTATGGCCGCAATGCCACTGGCGGTGCGATCAACGTCATTCCGGCAAAGCCGCGCGCGGGCGAACTCTTGGGCTTCGGAACAGTCAGCTACGGCAACTTCAACGCGGTAAACGCGCAGGCCGCGCTGAACCTGCCCGTCGGGCAGGACGGAGCACTGCGGATTTCGGGTAATGTCGTTTCGCGCGACGGCTACAATTCGGACGGCACTTCAGACGAGAAAACCCAGGCGCTGCGGGTGCAGTTCCTTGGCAAGCTGACCCCCAACCTGACCGTGCGCATTTCGGGCGACTATTCGCACAATGGCGGCAAGGGCGTCGGCGCAAACTATGCAGACGCGTTCGCGTTCAGCTTCCCGACCCAGCAGTTCGTCGTCACGCCTTCGCGCTTCGGCAATTCGGTCGGCCTGTTCGATCCCGCGGCGCAAGCTTATCGGCGGACGTTGTTTTCAGGCTTGCCGGGCCGCACGCTCGGTGCGCTCGATCCCGATGTCTACGTGAAGGACAACTATTACGGAGCCGCGGCCGAGGTGACCTGGCGGACCGGCGCCGGCACGCTGACGGTCCTGCCGGCAGCGCGCTTCGCCTCGCTGAACGACAAGTTTCCGACCCCAGCGTTCATTGGCTTCATCCAGGAAAACGATAGCCAATACAGCGTCGAAGCACGCTGGGCCGGTGAACGGATCGGCATTTTCGACTATATTTTGGGCGGCTACTTCTTCGACGAGCGGGTGAAAGGCAACTACACCTTCTCGCAGGACGCGCTTGCCGCCTATCAGGAGTTTACCTCCGACACCAAGTCCTATGCCGCCTTCGGTCGAGTTACCGCGCACCTGACCGACCGGCTGCGGCTTGTTGGCGGGGCGCGCTACACTAAGGACAATAAGGACTTCTCGGGCATCGCCGATGTGATTACCGTTGTCTGCACGGTGCGCAACGCCTTCGGCGTGCCGAATTGCCCCAGCGCGCCGGTGATCCCGGTAACCGACAGCCTTGCGCAACTGCCCTTCCCGGTGCCGGGGCCGGCATCGGGCCCGATCCCCGTCATCCCCACTGGCGCGATCATCGTGCGCGCGCAGACGCCGGTGAACCAGAGCCAGAATCCGGGCAAGGTGACATACCGGCTTGCGGGCGAGTTCGACCTTTCGCCGACTTCGCTGCTCTATGCAAGCTTCGAGACCGGCTATCGCTCGGGCGGGTTCTCGCTGTCGTTCGGCAAGGAAACCTTCCAGCCGGAATATATCGATGCCTTCACCATCGGCTCGAAGAACCGGCTGTTCGACAACCGGCTCCAGCTCAACATCGAAACGTTTTACTGGAAGTACAAGAACCAGCAGGTCAACCACACCGGCATCGACTTGCGCGGCAACCAGGGCCAGTTCACCGAGAACGTCGGGCGCTCGGTCAACAAGGGCGTGGAAGTGGAGGCACAGTTCCTTGCCACCCCGACCACCTTGCTCAACGCCCAGGTCCAGTACCTCGACGCGAAGTACCAATCGTTCGCCTATACCGTGCCGTTGGGCACCAATCCGCCTTATGTCGGCTGCCCGGTTTCGATCAGTTCAACAAACCCGGCGCTGCGAATTGTCGATTGCGCGGGCAAGCCGTCGTACAATTCGCCCAAGTGGACGATGAACCTTGGCGGACAGCAGACGATCCCGATGGGCGACTACAAGTTCGTTGCCCAGGTCAACACGCAGTACAAATCGAGCCGTGTGGTGGGCTTCGAATACCTGCCGTACCAGATCGTCGGCCCGACCTGGACAACCGACGCGCAGCTCACCTTCGGCCCCGCCAACGATCGCTGGTCGCTGACCGGGTTCGTCCGCAACATCGAGAACAACCGCATCGTGACCGCTGCGCCGATCTTCAACATCGGCGGTGTCGGCACCCAAGTTCGCAGCGCGCCGCGCACGTACGGCATGCGGGCAAGCGCGAAGTTCTGATGATGCGCAAGCTGCTGCTCTCGTGTGCGATCCTGCTGCCGGGGTTGGTGGTCGGGGCTGCCCAGGCATCGCCCGCGCCGCAGGTCGGACAATGGATCACGCTCGGCACCATGGGGGGCCCGGTCGCGAACCCTTGCCGATCACAGCCGGCCAACGTCCTGCTGATGCCCATGGGCGCGATCCTCGTGGACGCGGGCGATGGCACGGCCGAACAGCTCGCCAAGGCCCATATCCCATTGTCGCAACTGCATGCGGTGGTCCTCAGCCACTTGCACTGGGACCATACCGGCGGGTTGGCGGCGCTGTTGGGGTTGCGCTTCCAGACCAGTGTTCCGCGCGCGCTGACGATCTATGGCCCGCCCGGCACCAAGGCCCTGGTTGCCGGGCTGGTCGCGTCGATGCAGCCGGGTGCCGAAGCCGGCTATGGCGATCCGCGTGCTGCCGCGGTCCGGCCGGGGGACACGGTGGAGGTTACCGAACTTGCCGATGCCAGCACCACGACAATCGGCCAGGGTGTAGTGCTCCGGGCCGTCCAGAATACCCATTACAGCTTTCCCCCCGGCAGCGACCTTGATCGGCGGTTCAAGTCCTATTCCTACCGGTTCGAACTGCCGGCCCGCACGATCGTCTACACCGGCGATACCGGCCCCAGCACGGCTGTGGAACAACTAGCGCAGGACGCGGACTTGCTCGTCAGTGAGATGATCGACCTGGACGGCACCCTAGCAACGGTGAAACGAAATACGCCCGAGATGGATGCAAAGGCGCTCGCCGGGTTGACGTGGCATCTCACGCATCACCACCTCACCCCCGAACAAGTCGGACAGCTTGCTGGAAGAGCAAAGGTGAAGCGGGTTGTCGTGACCCACATCACGCCTGGCGATACGTCCCCGGCTGACCGCGGACGATTTCTTGCGGCCATCCACCGCAACTACAACGGACCAGCGGACCTGGCGGAAGATTTGGAGGTTTACTGACACACTCGAGCAGGTGTTGTTTTAACTCGGTTGGCTTGTGGTGGCAGCCCCGGGGACCGGTAGTCTTTGGGAAGGCCCGAATTTGACGGCTATTGTCGAAAGCCGTGACCTGACCGCACCCGATCACGTTTTCCTAAGCAGATTGCCGCCGGGGTGCGAGCGCCTGGATCAACGCGGCACGGGTGCCGTTGCGCGCGATTCTTTCTCGCCAACGACGGGTCAAAATCCCTCCAACAAAGGCAATTCATTTTACAAATAGAAAGTTATAAATTCAATAGATTTGAAGAATGGCAGATGTTTTTTTAGGGGATCTCGCGGACCCCCGAGAAGGTTCGTTGTGGAGGATGAACTGATGCGCGTTGTTTCCTACTTGCTCACGTCGGCATGCTTGCTTGCACTGGGAACATCGGCCCGAGCTCAAGATGCTGTACAAGCGCCTGACGCACTGCGATCTGCCGCTGCAGAAGTCCCAGCGGGCGAGATCGTAGTGACCGCGCAGCGGCGCAGTGAGAGCATTCAGCGCGTCCCAGTTAGTCTGACCGCAGTGAACGCAGACACTCTTCGCTCGCAACAGATCAACGATCTCAGCCAGATCAGCCGCGCTGCGCCGAGCCTGCAGATTGGGCAGGACAGCACGTTCGCGGTGCGCGGTATTGGAACTCTGGCGTTCGCCAGCACGATCGACTCTAGCGTCGCCGTTTCGGTCGACGACGTCAATCTCGGCCGGCCTGCACTGAATGCCCCGCAGTTCCTGGATCTTGAACGGGTCGAGGTCCTGAATGGGCCGCAAGGTCTGTTGTTCGGCAAGAATGCATCGGCGGGCCTGCTCAACGTGGTCACGGTCAAGCCCAAGCTGAACACCCGCGAAAGCATCACGGATGTCGAGTTCGACTCGCGTGACAAGCCCGGCGCCAACGGCAGCGCCCCGGGTGTCATCGTGCGCCAGACGCTCAATATTCCGCTGAGCCCGATCGCGGCGCTGCGCTTGAATGCTCTCTATTCCTATATCGAGCCGCCGGTCACTTACGTTGGTCGCTCGCCCGCCGGCACGCGCAACGACTTCGACCGCAAGTCGCTCCAGCTCAAGGGCAAGCTGCTGATCGCGCCCAGCGATGACCTGTCGATCTACCTCATCGGTGATTACAACAAGCTCTCCGGTGCGGGTGGCATCTTCACGACCACTTACCTTCAAACTGCACCCGACAGCGTCAACCTGCCGGCGCTGGCGGCGGACGGCATCACGCCCGGCAAGGACAATTTCCTGTTCGGCGGTGACGGCGGCTACTGGCGTGACCTCAAGGTCGGCGGCGCGCAAGCGACGGTGCGTTACCAACTGGCCAACGGGATGGAGATCTCCAACCTTGCAGCCTGGCGCTTCTACGATCTCAACCAGCAACTCGACATCGACGCGCTCTCTGCCAATGGCGCCAACACCAATCGCACGATTTCCGACTACAACCAGTTTTCGAACGAATTCCGGGTCGCGCTTCCGGCAGGCAACCGCCTGAGTGGACAGGTCGGGCTTTATGCGTTTCGGTCGACGCTTCACCAGGACAGTCTCTTGGGCGGCAATAACTATTTGCCGAGCTTCATAGCTGCCGGCTTCCCGTTCTGCGTCGGTGCGGTTGCTGTCGCGGGTGCGCGCCCGCCGGCCTGCTCGGTCAGCAACCTATTCTTCCTCGGCAGTGACCGGGTCTACACTCTCAACACGACAAGCCTCGCCGGTTTCGGGCAAATTACTTATGCTTTGACCGACCAGTTGAAGTTGATTGCAGGCGGCCGCGTAACGCACGACAAGATCGACATCAACTTGCTGCAGGGGCGCTTCAACTACTTCGTGCCGCTTGGTGGGCCCAGCACCCAGGTCGCGCAAACCTACAAGAATACCGATTTTAGCTGGAAGCTAGGCGCGCAGTACCATGCCACGCCGACGTTGATGTTGTACGGGTTCTATGGCCGCGGCTACAAGGGCCCGGGCTTCAACGACCAAGCTGTGACCCCGGGCGGATCGCTGGTCATCCTGCCCGAGCGTTCGCACACCGGCGAGATCGGCATCAAGTCGAGCTTTCTTGACCGGCACCTCACGTTGAACGTCTCGGCCTTCACGACGAGCTTTGACAATCTTCAGGTCCAGTCCTTCGATACCAATCTCCAGACCTTCGTGATCTCGAACGCCGCCAAGGCGCGGACCAAGGGTATCGAAGTGGCGATGACCGCACTGCCTTTCACCGGGTTGACGATCAATGGCGGTTTTTCGCTGCTGTCGTCAAAGTTCGTGAGCTTCCGGGGTGTCCAGTGTTATCCGACCCAGACGACGCGGGGTTGCAGTGCGACAGTTAATCGGTTCGATGCCTCCGGTGACACCCTGCCGGTGGCGCCAAAGTTTACTTCGACCCTCGCCGCCACTTACGAATTCGCGACCGGCGGCAAGGTCGTGCCGTTTGTCCGGGGGGACTGGTATCACCGCTCGTCGATCCACTACGGCCTCAGCGGCGCGCCGCTGCAGGTGTTCCACCCGGTCGACATCTTCGGTGCCAGCCTCGGTGCGCAGATTGGAGAAGCGGTCCGCGTCTCGGTGTTCTGTAAGAACTGCACGAATGAGCATGTGCCGACTTCGATAGGCACCGATGCCGGCGACGCGTCGGCCCGCCCGCCGCGGCTGACGTACAACCAGTCATTCAACCTCGATTCCGTCCGGACGATCGGCGCGACCCTCGGGCTGCGCTTCTAGGCACCAGGTGAGAGCTAGATTGAATCGCCAGGAGAGGACGGGCCAGCCATGAAGATCGATCGCCGGGGTGCCCTCAAAAGTGTCGTGGCAACTGGGGCAATAGCCCAGGTCGCCCCATCGCTCGCGAAGACGGCACCAAGCCGCTTTCCGCGAGGTTTTCTCTGGGGCGCGGCGACCGCCGGACACCAAGTGGAGGGCAACAACACCAACAGCGACACCTGGGCGGTCGAGCACCTTAAGCCGACCAGCTTTGCGGCCCCTTCTGGCGATGCATGCGACAGCTTCAACCGCTGGCCGATCGACCTCGAGATGGTCAGGAGCCTCGGGCTCAACACTTACCGGTTCTCGCTCGAGTGGGCCCGCATCGAACCCGCACGGGGCGACTTCTCGATGGCGATGCTTGATCACTACAAGGCGATGATCGACGGATGCCGCAAGCTGGGGCTGGCGCCGGTCGTAACCTTCAGCCACTTCACCTGCCCGCGGTGGTTCGCGGCGATTGGGGGATGGACGAACCCCGATGCTCCGCAATTGTTCGCGCGATTCTGCGATCGCGCCGCCCGCCACATGGCGGGGAACATGCATGCGGTCGTGACGCTGAATGAACCCAATCTCATGCGGCTGTTGCGCTTCAAACTGCCCCCGCAGGCCCTCGCCGGCAACGATGCGGTCAGGGCGACCGCGGCAAAGGCTTACGATGCGCCGAGTTTCGTCGCGCAGTTCATCGAAAGCGTCCAGCAGACCGATGCAATGGTGCCGATCATGATCAAAGCCCACCAGCTTGGTAAAGCCGCGATCAAGGCAGTACGGTCCAGCCTGCCCGTCGGCATGAGCCTGGCGATCGAGGACGATCAGCCGGTCGGGACGGTCAGCCGGCGCGATGAAAAGCGCCGTTACTGCTATGAGCCTTGGCTTGAGGCAGCGCGACAGGACGACTTCATTGGCGTGCAGAACTACGAGCGCGCGCGCATCGACGAACGAGGCCAGATGCCGCCGCCCGAGGGAGCGCCGAAGACCACCCGCGGCGCAGAGATCTATCCCGAATCCCTCGCCGGAGCCGTTACTTACGCATGGGAGACCGCAAAAGTCCCGGTGCTCGTGACCGAACACGGCATGGGCACCAGTGACGACAGTCAGCGCTCTGCGTTCATTCCTGCCGCATTGCGCGGCCTGCACGCGGTAATGGATAAGGGCGTCCCTGTCCTTGGCTACATCCATTGGTCGCTGCTCGACAATTTCGAGTGGGTCTTCGGATATGACCCCAAGTTCGGGCTGGCCAGCGTCGACAGGGCCACGTTCCAGCGCAAATTCAAGCCAAGCGCTAGTATCCTCGGTCAGATCGCGAAAGGCAACGCGGTATGATGTGTGTCGCATTCCATTCAACTGAAAGCCAGGTTCCAAAGGGCTCGTTGCACCGGATTGTGGTGCGATGCTGTGACTGGTCATCCTGCCCGAATAGATTTGCGCATCCGCGCTGTCCGAAAGTGAAGTGATAATGAGCCGAAGCATCCTTATCATCGGCGGTGGGATCGGTGGCCTATGCGCGGCGATTGCGCTGGGGCGTGTTGGTCACCGCGTGGTGGTGATCGAGCGTGATCCTGAGTGGTCGGTGTATGGTGTGGGGATCATCCAGCAGGCCAACGTAGTGCGGGCGATGGAGCAGCTTGGTATGCTCGATACGTTCCTTGCGGCGGCGAGCGGGTTCGATGCGGTTGAGATTTTCGTCCCCGACGGGACATGCGTGGCGCGGGTGCCGTCGCCGCGGCTGGTCGAGGGTCGGCCGGCCAATGTTGGGATCGGTCGCAAGGCGCTGCAGCGGGTGCTGGCGCAAGGGGCGCGGGATGCCGGCGCGGAGATCCGGCTGGGGGTGACGGTCTCGTCGTTCGAGGAGGGTGCCGACGCGCTGCACGTGACCTTTAGCGACGGGACAGCCGACGATTTCAGCTTCGCGGTGGGTGCCGATGGGGTCTATTCGCAGACCCGCGCCATGATCCTGCCCAAGGCGGGCGTGCCCGAGTTCACGGGGCAAGCGGTGTGGCGCTACAACTTCGCGCGGCCCGAGGGGCTCGATGCGCTGCAGGTCTACAACGGGCCGATGGGGGTGGGGCTGGTGCCGATGGACGCGGACACGATGTACCTGTTCGCCACCACGCCCGAGCCCGACAACCCGCGCTACCCGGTGCACGGGATCGCCGCGGCCATGCGCGCCAAGCTGGCGCAATGCGCGCCACAGATCCGCGCGCTTGTCGAACAGATCACCGATGACGAGGGCGTGGTCTATCGCCCGCTCGAAGGCTTGCTGGTCTCCGGGCCCTGGCACAAGGGGCGCATTGTGCTTTTGGGCGATGCGGTCCACGCGGCCACGCCGCACCTGGGGCAAGGTGCGGGCATGGCGATCGAAGACGCCATCGTGCTGGCCGAGGAAGTCGGCCGTCACGACGATCTCGATGCCGCGTTCACCGCATACCGCGACCGCCGCTTCGAACGCTGCCGCTACATCGTCGAGCACAGCCTGGCGATCTGCCATGGCCAGCTGGGCAAGGGGCCGCCGATCGACAATCACCAGGCCACTGCGCAGATGTTCGCGCTGGTCTCGCAACCGATCTGAAGGATGGATTCCATGAGCCGTGTGACCGATATCCGCTTCGTGGGCTATGGCGTGCCCGACTTCGAGGCCGAACGACGCTTTTACGCCGATGACTTTGGCCTGGTCGAAGTCGCAGCCAGCGCCGACACCGCCTGGTTTAAGACCCACGGGCACGATGAACACCATGTCGTGCGGCTGCACCGGGCCAATGCGCCGCACGTCGAGGTGATCGCGCTGGCCGCCGATACCCGCGCCGATGTCGGCGCGCTGCACGCCAGGGTGACCGGGGCCGGCTGCCGCGTTGTGTTCGAACCGCGCGAGCTCGATGCGCCGGGCGGCGGCTATGGCTTTCGCTTCTTCTCGCCCGATGGGCTGCCGTTCGAGATCTCGGCCGATGTCGCGCGCGGCGACATCCGCACGATGGAGCGCTGGGAGGGCATGCCGCTCAAGATCAGCCACATCGTGCTGCATTCGCCCGATCATCAAGCGATGGTGCGCTTTTTCGTCGATGTGCTGCGGTTCAGGGTCAGCGACTGGCTGGGCGATTTCATGTGCTTCCTGCGCTGCAATTCGGCACACCACCGCATCGCGATCCTGCCCGGGCCGCCGTGCCTCAACCACGTCGCCTATGACATGCTGACGCTCGACGACATGATGCGCGGGATCTCCCGGCTCAAGAAGCGCGGCTGCGATCTGCGATGGGGGCCGGGCCGGCACACCGCGGGCAACAACACCTTCAGCTATTTTGTGACGCCGGGCGGCTTTGCGGTCGAGTACACCTCCGAACTCGAGGAAGTCGATTTTGAGACCCACGCCGACCGGGTCCACGCATCCGGCCCGCAAGTGATGGATCAGTGGGGCATCGGCACCGGCGGCCCGCAGACGATGCCGCACCCCGAGCCCGATCCGCACCTGTTCCAGCCGGCCGGGATCTGACGCAATGGCGCTGTACGAACCGTTCCCCAACTACATCTGGAACCTGTCGGTCGCGATCGCGATGGAAAGCGGCGGGCAGATCGGCGAGATCGTCGACATGTGCCGGCCGATCCTCGAGGCGGCGAAGGACGGCGCCGATGCCGGCACGCCGCAGTTCATGAAGCAGTGGGCGGCGATGGGCGAAAAGCTGATCGAGCTGGCGCACGAGGACGAAGCCAGAGGCTGTGCCTTCAGCGCCTCGGACAAGCTTGAGCGCGCCTCGCTCTACTTGTTCAACGCCGAGCGGATGCAGGGGCACGGCGCGCCGGGCCGCTCCGAGACCTACGCCAGGGCGCGCGCTACGTTCGACAAGTCGACTGAGCTCGGCAAGCTCGACCGTGAGCGGGTCGAGATCCCGCTCACGCAAGGCACGATGCCCGCGCTGTACACCCGCGCGTCGGGTGAAGGGCCGCACCCGGTGGTGGTCTATTGTAACGGCCTAGATAGCTGCAAGGAGCTGCTCTACTGGAGCAAGCTGCCGCACGCGCTGGCGCGGCGCGGCGTGTCGACGCTGTGCGTCGACCAGCCCGGATCGGGCGAGGCGCTGCGGCTACAGGGCCTGCCTGTCGATCCGCACAGCGAGAGCTGGGCCTCGAAGGCGGTCGATTGGCTCGAGACTCAGGCCGACGTCGATCCCAGGCGCATCGGCATGACCGGGATCAGCTTAGGCGGTCACTTCGCCCCGCGCGCGGTGGCGTACGAGCCGCGCTTTGCCAGTGGCGCAGTGTGGGGCGCCAACCACAACTGGCGCGAGGTGCAGGACAAGCGGCTCAACCGCGAGGGTGAGAAACCGGTGCCACATTACTGGGCGCACGTGATGTGGGCGTTCGGTGCCAGCGACATGGAGGACTTCCTCGCCCGCTCCACCGACATGAACCTCAATGGCCACATGGACCGCATCACGGCGCCGTTCCTCGTCACTCACGGTGCAAATGACCGACAGATCGGCGTGGACTATGCGCACGATCTCTACGACCAGCTGGTCAACTCGCCCCGCCGCGAGAAGGTGATCTTCACGACCCGCGAAGGCGGGGTCGAACACGTCGGCGCCGACAACATGGCCTATGGCCGCGACCGCATCGCCGACTGGTTCGCCCAGACTCTGGGCGGACACACCGGGTGAGCCTGAAGGCTGGCAGGGTCTCGACAGCGCGCGGCTACATCCGCCGCGAGACAATGATCAGCATGGCGATAAACGCCGCGTTGTCGCTTGCGTTCTACCTGGCCGTCTTCCACGTCACCGACCGGGTTTTGCTGTGGGGCCTGGGCAACTGGGTCTTCGACTTTGTGCCGCAAGGCTTCATGATCGGCTTGATGAGCACGCTTGTGCCGGGCGCATTGACTGCCGGACGCCTACGAAGGGGTGAGGTTTTGTACCTCGACTCGACCACGGGATTGCCCCGGCGGCTCGGCATCCGCGCATTGCTGCTGGCGCTCACCTCCGCGGTCGGTGGCACGATCGTGATGGCAGCGGCAATGCAGGCTGTGGACATACAACAGCTTGGCGCCATAAGCGCGGGCGTGCTCAAAGTGATCTATGGCGCCGCACTCGCCGCGATCGTGACGCCGATCGGCTTGGGCGCCGCGCTCGCCCGGCCGGCAGCCTGAGGCGCCCGCCGCATGGTCAGTTCATCGATCACCTGGGACCCTTATGACGAGGCCGTGCTGGCAGACCCGTTTGCGCACCACGCCGCGCTGCGCGATGCCGGAGAAGTAGTCTGGTTGGAGCGTTACGGCTGCTACGCCATGGCCCGCTACACCGAGGTGCGCACCGCGCTGACCGACTGGGAGACGTTTGTTTCGGGCAGGGGCGTAGGCCTGGCCGATTTCGTGCGCGAGGAGCCGTGGCGGCCACCGTCGCTGTTGCTCGAGGCTGATCCGCCACTACATGGCCGCACGCGCGGGGTGATGAACAAGGTCGTCGCGCTGCCCGCGCTGCGTGCGCTCCAGCAGAAGTGGCTCGAACAGGCGCATGCGCTGGTTGCAGGGCTGGTCGGCTCTGGTCCGTTCGATGCCGTACCTGCGCTGGCCGAAGCGTTTCCGCTCAGCGTGTTTCCCCCGCTGGTCGGCTTGCAGGAGACGGGGCGCGAGAACCTGATCCCCTATGGCACCACCGCTTTCAACGCCTTTGGCCCGCGCAATGCCTTGCTGACCCGGAGCCTCGAAAGCGCCGTAACAGCGACGGCGTGGGTGATGGAAAGCTGCCGGCGCGACAAGCTGTTGCCCGGCGGCTGGGGGGAACGCATCTATGCCGCGGCCGATCGCGGCGAGTGCGACGAGGCCGAGGCAGAGCGGCTGGTTCGATCGCTGCTCACCGCAGGCGTTGATACCACCGTCAATGGCATCGCCAACCTGATCCATGCCTTCGCCGAAAATCCCGAGCAAT
Source organism: Sphingomonadales bacterium (assembly GCA_025356275.1). Taxonomy (GTDB): domain Bacteria; phylum Pseudomonadota; class Alphaproteobacteria; order Sphingomonadales; family Sphingomonadaceae; genus Novosphingobium. The sequence goes on from JANXUK010000034.1 coordinate 19,181, forward strand.
GGCGAAAGCTGCGCGCGCAGCCCGATCTTGCCCGCAAGGCGATCGAGGAAAGCCTGCGCTGGGGCGGGGTTGTCCAGACCTTCTTCCGCACCACCAGCCGCCCGGTCCACATCGCCGGAATTACGATACCCGAGGGCAGCAAGGTCTTGCTATTCCTTGCCGCCGCCAACCGCGATCCACGCCACTGGAGCGATCCCGATTGCTTCGATATCACCCGCAGCGCCAGCGGGCATGTCGGTTTCGGTTTTGGCATCCACCAATGCCTCGGCCAGATGGTCGCGCGGTTCGAGGCCGAAGCCGTACTGGCGGCGCTGATCGCGCAAGTCGCGGAAATTCGCTCCATCGCGCCGGCTACCAGGCGCATCAACAACACCCTGTTCGCGCTCGGCACCCTGCCGGTCGAACTCATCGCAGCGTGAGGACACCATGACCCGTCGTTTCGTCGATCTTTCGATTACGCTCTGCAACGACGTGGTGAGCGATCCGCCGTTCATGCGGCCCAAGATCACTTACCAAAAGCACGGCGAAACCATGACCGAGATGCAGCACTTCTTCCCCGGGGTCACCGCGGAGCAGGTGCCGGGCGGCGAGGGCTTCGCGGCCGCCGAAACGATCACACTGACCACGCACAACGGCACACACCTCGATGCGCCTTGGCACTTCCACCCGACGCAGGATGCCGCCTCGGGCGAAGTACGGCCGGCGATAACAATCGATGAAGTGCCGCTCGAATGGTGCTTCCAGCCCGGCGTAAAACTAGACTTCCGGCACTTTCCTGATGGCTACGTTGTGACCGCCGCTGATGTCGAGGCCGAACTTGCGCGGATTGGGCATGACTTGAAGCCGCTCGAGATCGTCATGGTCAACACCGCTGCTGGCAAGGCGCTGGGCAGGCCCGATTTCGTCAACGTCGGCTGCGGCATGGGCTACGATGCAACGATGTACCTCACCAGCCGCGGCGTGCGTGTAACCGGCACCGACGCGTGGAGCTGGGACGCGCCCTTTGCTCACACCGCCAAGAAGGTCGCGGAGACAGGGGACACCTCGCTGATCTGGGAGGGGCATAAGGCCGGGCGCGACATCGGTTACTGCCACCTCGAAAAGCTGCACAACCTCGAGGTCCTGCCGCCGGACGGGTTCATCGTGTCCTGTTTCCCGCACAAGATCGAGAGCGCGAGCGCAGGCTGGACCCGCGCAGTCGCCATCTTCGAGGATTGATCGGATGCGCCTCGCGACCCGGCCCAACGGCACGCCCGATGGCGAACTCGTCGTAGTCAGCGCCGACCGCACGCGCTGCCTGCCGGTCGTCGGGCTGCCCAACCTGCTCGCCGCCATCGAAGCCTGGTCGCACGCCGAACTCGTGTTGCGCAACACTGCAGCACGCGTCGAGGCAGGTGAGGGCGAACTACTCGACTACGCCCGCCTGAAGGCACCCCTCCCGCGGTCTTGGCAGTGGCTCGACGGCTCGGCCTTCCCGACGCACGGAGACTTGATGCAGGTCGCCTTTGGCAGTGAGCCGACCGACCCCGCCAGGCCGCTTATGTACCAAGGCGTTTCGGACCGCTTTTACGGAGCGCGGGACGCGATCCCTTTCGCCAGCGAGGCCGATGGCATCGACTTCGAAGGCGAATTCGGCGTGATCGTCGATGCGGTGCCGATGGGCGTGACCCCTGAGCAAGCCGCAGGCCACATCAGGCTGCTGGTCCAGATCAACGACTGGTCGCTGCGCGCCATTGCACCCATCGAGATGAAAACCGGCTTCGGGTGGATCCAGGCCAAACCGCCGTGCAGCGTGGCACCCTTCGCGTTAACGACCGATGAGCTCGGCGATGACTGGCGCAATGGACGGATCTGCTGGGATCTGACCGTCGACTGGAACGGAGAGCGGTTTGGCCGGGTCAGCGGAGAGCCGATGGCGTTTTCGTTTCCTGAGCTGATCGCTCACGCCGCGCGCACTCGCGACCTCGTCGCCGGCACGATCGTCGGGTCAGGCACCGTTTCCAACCCCGACTATGCGACCGCCGGCTCGGCGTGCATTTCGGAACGGCGGGCGATAGAGATGATCGCCAAGGGCGCGCCCGAAACGGCGTTCATGTCATTCGGCGACACGATCCGAATGGCGGGCATCCGTGCCGATGGCAGCGAGCCCTTTGGCGTGATCGAGCAGCGCATCACGCAAAAATAAGCTAAATTCGGTCATGCTGCTTTTCTAGGTTTGCCGCTGGTGTGGGGGGCCGATACGGAGATCGCGTCCAAGACCCTCTTGAAGATCTTCAAAATTTTATCAGCGGTGTTCGGTTGAGGGAATACATGCAATGACAAATGTGGTCGAAAATCAGGAGAGGTCGAGCCGTGGATGGTGGCGGATCATTCCGCTCGCAATGATCGGGCTAGCTTCGGCCGTTGCTGCACAGGCCGATGGAGCTGCCGGACCCCGCTACGTCTCCATGGGCAGCTCATTCGCAGCCGGGCCGGGAGTGACTGTTTCGGCCGATACGCCAGCAAACCGCTGTTCGCGTTCTGCAGATAACTACGCCCACCAGCTAGCGAGGAAGCGGCGCTACCTACTGGTTGACGTCGCTTGTTCCGGCGCAACGACCGCCCATGTGCTCGGACCGTGGGATGAACTTGCACCGCAGATCGAAGCGTTGACCCCAGATACCGCGCTGGTGACGCTAACGATTGGTGGAAATGATGTGTCGTTCGTTCGTGACCTGATCGCCCTTGCTTGTGGCACTGGGCCAGCGCCGGTCGGCGCGCCCGGAGGCAAATGTCCAACGGTCGCCCAGCCGACCGAAGCTGATTGGAGTGCACTCGCGACTGCGCTCGACCGGATCGGCCGACAAGTACGACAGCGGGCGCCTCATGCGCGGCTCGTGTTCGTGCAATATCTGCAAATGACCCCAGCGAGAAATGGTTGCCCCGCAGTTCCAATCGACCGCAAAGGTTTGGCGATGCTGCGGATGATACAGGACCGCCTCACGACCGAGACAAAGAGAGCCGCCCGCAAATGGCGCGCGAGCTTGGTTGATGCGCACGAGGCAGGCACATCGCATGATCCATGCTCAAAGAAGCCATGGGTCACTGGCTTCCCGACCCCCAACGGCCCCTCGTTCGTTCCATTTCATCCAAACCGCGACGGTATGACTGCGATCGCCAATCGTCTTCACAGAATTCTGCCATAAGCGACTTTAGTATTATGCTATGTGCAGACTTATATTAATAAAATATTGACCCATTTAATAGTGATACTCTGCCTGATCGCGATATAACGGGCAGTCGTTGGCGGCTCCCCCTAATAACCTGGCCGCGGTATATGGACTGGAAACGACAATACGAGCGCTGGCTTGATCGGGGGTTGCATAAACCGAGATCGCGCAAAGGACAGTAGCTGCGCGAACGCATCGACCTGATCGTCATGCCGGCCATTGGGGAACGCCAACAGCTCGGTCTTGAACAAACCGAGCCAGGAAGCGTCGCTGGGCAGGGTAACCTCGCCCTCCTCGATGATCGAGCAAACGCTGGACAATCGCGCGGCCTTGTCGGTTTCGGGTCGCTGCGCGAGGATCGAGGCATCGCCAATGCTGGGGTGGACACGCAGCGCCTGGATCAGCTGTATGCCCGACGACTGATCTTCGATCAAGATGGTCTGCGCATGGTGCTCGTGCGCGAGACGGACCCCGTGACGCAACAGGTCAGGGAACTTGAGCTTGCGGCGGAACACGTGGATTATCCGGACGTGGCGACCCTGGACATGTGCGGTTACACAGACCGACCAGTCGTTGTCGATCCCATCCTTTGACGCGGTATCCCACGCCTGGATGATATGGCCCTTGGTTGCGAAAGGATCGAACTCGGGATCATGCTCCCTGAGCCACTCGGCCAGAACCATATTGCCCTTGGCCGGAATCGGGTTCTGCTGAAATTGCGCAGCAAAATTGTACGAGCCGATGTCCCGCTGCAAATCGCGCAGAGTAGCAAGCGACACGCGCTCAGGGTGGAGCGCATTGCCAGTCCGGCGCTGGTAAAACCGGTCGGGTCCGATCTGAATGCGCTCGTCGCGTTCGGCGATTGCCGGCAAGCACAACCCTCCTTGAAAAAATCGCCGTTGAAGGCCCCTGCGGAAGCGGTAGTGAAGGATATCCGGCGCCAGACGCGGCGCCATTTCTCGGCCGAGGATAAGATCCGCATCGTGCTTGATGGCCTGCGCGGCGAAGACAGCATTGCCGAGCTATGCCGCAAGGAAGGCATCGCGCAGAGCCTGTATTACACCTGGTCTAAGGAGTTCATGGAAGCAGGCAAGCGCCGGCTGGCCGGCGACACCGCCCGCGCCGCGACCACCGGCGAGGTGCAGGACCTGCGCCGCGAAGCCCGCGCCTTGAAGGAACCACAAACCGTTAAGAAGCGGGAAGACCGCGCCAGAAGGCTATAGCTTTGGGCGCTTGGAATGCGGACGCTCTGCCGTCATCGCCTTCTGCTGAGCATGGCGTCGATCGAGCGTCGGGCGGGAGAGATCGACCGTTGTCCGGAAGTTACGATCGACGAATTGGCCGAATTCCTGACCGAGCTTACGGTGCGTCGGATCGTCCGAACGGGCCAGCTCCCGCATCAGATCGGTATAGAGGACGACGATCGCGGGACTGATATGCTCACGGTCAGCGCCTGTCTCGGCACGGCGGAGGTCTCGCGCAAAAGTCCTGCGGGGCTTGTCACCGTCGTTGTTGTTCTTCTCGACGTTAAGACGCGCCTGATAGGTTTTGCTGTGCTCGTTGTTGAAACCGGCGCCGCGCGCGATTTGCGGCGTGGCGTCTGCATCGACCCCGCGCTCGCGCAGTTCGGCGGCGAACACCCGGCGCATGTAGAAAAGGTCGTCGGGACCGAAGGCGAGCTTTGTCCCATCATGGCCTTGAGCCCTGACCGTAAGATGGACGTGGGGATTGGGGCTCTTCCCCGTCCCCTCGTCGGTATGGAGGGCATAGACGTAGTCGAAATTTTCCCCGAACAACTCGCGAGCCGTGCCCCGTGCAGCCTGCAACACAGTGTCGGGATCGGTCCCGCGCGGCATGGACAGGATAAGGCGGCGCGCGTCGGGCGAGGCATGTCGGCTGTCCAGTTCTGCCGGATCATAGTTGAGGTCGCGCCACTCCTCGGCAAGCCGGCGCATCTCCTCGACATCGCCGATCTCGACCCCGTCCTGATCGAACATCGCGACGTTCCCGTTGCGCGAGATGTAAGTGAAATTCGAAAAGGTGTGGCTCGCCCCGTAAGTCGCCTTCGACGCCTTCACCATTGTCTGCGGCGCTTTTCGCGCGATGCGGGCCGCTTGCGCCAGTCCTGCTTTCGTGCTGGATTTGGTTTTCATCGCCTTGGCGCCGAATAGGATGGTATCGCGGGCTGCCTTGTCCTTCTTCGCCCGTCGCATGGTCGGCCGCCAGGCTTCCTGCGCTGCATAGAGGGATCGCTTCAGTTCTGCCGTCGCAACCATAGCCCTGCCCTTCTCTAAAAAAATCCGTCGAGCTTGCGCCGGCGCAAGCGGTTCGCTCTCATGGGGGATCGTCATCGGGATAAACGTGCGCGACCGAGGGGTGCGGCAGCACCCTAAGCCGGTCGGACGGCCCCTGGCGTGTCATCGACCAATGCTCGCGATCCAGCGCCATGCACGCACTGACCTGTTTCATCGCCGCCTCGACCGCTGTCTCCA
>JANXUK010000118.1 GCA_025356275.1 Sphingomonadales bacterium
GTTTTACCGAACGGTGGAGAAGCACTTGAGAATAGTTCGTGTTTTACATGCAAGCAGAGACTTACCCCACATTGCAGTCATAACCTACGTTACGCCTTGATTTTCAGTGACTTCTTTTTTTGAAAATTTAGAGAGGGGGACTACAGATTTTTTGCGGGAGAAGGGTTTGTCCTTAAATTTCAATGCTGTATAAATGGCTTTTGTGTCTTCTGTGGGCTGGCTGCACTGGCGGATAATTATTTGTTGGTTGCAGTCATTTTCCATTGAGGTAGTGACTACTTTTTGGGTATTCATTATCCGTACAATATCGCGCCATTCTTTGTTTATGCCTTTTTGTTTCAGTTGGTGTCTGATTGTATTTACTATCCAGTAAGCTAACAAGCCCAGGTGCAGGTGTGCCATGGCCGCCTTGTCTGTTTTGTGATAGATGGGGCGAAGGTCGAGGTCGGTCTTTAGCACCCGGAAGGCAGCTTCTATTTCCCTGATCGTATTGTAGATCGTCCATTGAGCCTGCTCATCATTTTGGTCTAGATTGGTCCGTAGCAGGTACTTGCCCTCCTGCTTTTCCATTTTCTTCTGCAGCCATGTTATGTCTGTGGCTATGCCTTTGTCATTGGTAGCTACCTCTATATCGTAGTATTTATGGATACTGGGATACTTTGCCTTGAGCCGCCCTATACGTTCCCATACTTTCTCTTGTTTTTTGACCCCGCCTTTTTTAGCCAGGCTATTTTTTATCTGGGTAAGCCCTTCTTCAAAACGCTGGCTGAAGCGGCTGTTCATAGAGGACTCCTTGGCTTGCTTGCCCAGACTGTGCACACAAATATAATTATCGGCACACCCCGCCATTTTTACTTTCTGAAGCACGATAGGCTGCTCCTTTTTATCAAAAACCCGTACCGGCCCCGAATCTGTATCTATCACATACTTTTTCATGCCAGACCGCGATACACAAATGTATTTATACCCGCCCGCCTTGAGCAGCTCTATATTTCCATTGGTTGCTATACCCGCATCCAGTACGATTGTCGGTTTGTGCTCTTCAACAGCGGTCCGGGCGCTTAACTGATCTATTATTCTTTGAAGCGAACTGCTGTCACCCAGATTGCCTTCCAATATCTGCGAATACTTCAAAAAGCCTTCAACGTTAACCACTACTGCCAGTACCACTATTTTGGCATCGGAACGCTTTTCTTTGCTTCTGCCATACTTTGCAAGTACGCTTCCCTCCATTTTACCCTCATAATAGGTATTGGTCAGATCATAGATGATTATCTTATCCTCCAGATCGAAAAGCTCATTGGTCCGGCTGCTTAAATGCTTTTCAAGCTCATCCTTTTCTTCATATAGCCGGTGACTGATAGCATAGAGTTTATCCTTGCTTATCTTTTGCTGCGGATAGCCGGTCAGCTCGCATACAGCGGAGTTTTGCTTTATCCATTGGCTGGTCCGCAGCTCGGAAGCGGGGTAGGTGGCGCGGCTAATGATATGGGTGAGGGCCAGGTCTATCTGCTCGCTGCCCCATTTCTTTGTACATAGGAAATTAGTAACATCCAGTTGCTGCAATGCCTGCATACATAGCCATTCGGTGCCCACTTCCCTTATATCGCTGTTTTCAATGCGCGACGTGTCTACACGCTCATAATCCTTGCCATTTGCAATGTCAAGCCGTTGTTTTTCCTTAATTACCGCAAAATATCTTTGTGCGGCAGCCTCTACGGTTTTGTCTTCCGGGATGAATATACTGATAGCGCTGTTCCTGCTATTTTTAACGAGCTCGTCAACACGCCGGGCGAGTGCTTTTTTTTGTTCCACCTCAGGCAGCTCATCAAGTGTGCCCATGTGCACAATCGTTACGTGCCTGCTGCCATTGCCCGAGCGGTAACTCTCGCACAGGCGGTAGTGCATCCGGTAACCACCAGTGAGTTTATTATGCTTGGCAATGGCCTTTAGAAACATACCGCAAAGCTACGCCTGATCGGCGTGAAGCAGTAGATGGGGTTGGGGGGACTACAATCAACTTCTCAATTTCGTACAATTGATTATCAACAGCATCCGCAGATAAAAAATATTTATACAAACGCTTTTTAACAAATAAACCACCCTTTTTTAACAAATCGCTCTGACAG
>JANXUK010000140.1 GCA_025356275.1 Sphingomonadales bacterium
CCCGCTCCAAGTTTTCCGAGCCGATCGTCACTGAGGGCCTGGCCCACAGCCACCGCCCGAAATCCCCGCAGATGGTGCTGCCTTGGTGCCCGCCAACCACATATCGGCAAGGCGCCGCGGCCAGGGTGGCGTTGCAGCCCAAACGCTGCTTGGGCCATTATCGGCAAAATCGGTTATTGCAGAGCTTGCCGCTGGCGGTTCCTATGGCGCCCAGCCTATCGCAATCTTTGACCGACCGTCCCCGTGAATGTCCACCCGACGCCAAGGAGCGAATGATGACCCAGCTCAAAGATCCGAACCTGTGGCGTACCGGCGCCTATATCAATGGCGTCTGGCTGAATGAAACGCCGCATGGCACCTATACGCTGAACAACCCCGCCACCGGGGAGGCGCTGGTCGATCTGCCGCGCTGTCAGCAGGCCGAGGTCGATCATGCGATCGAGACCGCGCACGCCGCCTTCCTCAGCTGGCGCAAGGTCAGCGCGCAGGCCCGCGCCGACATCATCCGCCGCTGGCACGATCTGCTGCTGGCCAATCGCGACGATCTGGCGATGCTGATCACGCTGGAGGAGGGCAAACCGATCAAGGAGGCACGCGGCGAGGTGGATTACGCCGCGACCTTCCTGCGCTGGTTTTCCGAGGAGGCGACGCGGATTCGCGGGGATACCATCCCATCGAAAAGCCCGAGCCAGCGCATCGTCACTATCAAGCAGCCGATCGGCGTCTGCGCTGCGATCACCCCGTGGAACTTCCCCGCCGCGATGATCACGCGCAAGGCGGGGCCGGCGCTGGCCGCGGGCTGTACCATGGTGGTCAAGCCCGCCAGCCAGACGCCGATGACCGCGCTGGCCATGGCCGAACTGGCCGAGCGGGCAGGCGTTCCCGCCGGCGTGTTCAGTGTGATCACCGGCAATGATACGCGCATTATCGGCGGCCGGCTGACGGGGCACGACCTGGTGCGCAAGGTGACGTTCACCGGCTCCACCGGGGTCGGCCGCACGCTGCTGGAGCAATCGGCCGCGACGATCAAGAAATGCTCGATGGAACTGGGTGGCAATGCCCCCGCTATCGTATTCGACGATGCCGATCTGGACGTGGCGGTCGAAGGGATCATGGTCGCCAAATTCCGCAACTCCGGCCAGAGCTGCGTCGGCGCGAACCGCATTCTGGTGCAGGACGGCGTGTTCGATGCCTTTGCCGCCAAATTCGCGGCGCGGGTGGCCGCCATGAAGGTCGGCAACGGCCTGGACGAAAGCAGCGAGGTTGGCCCGCTGATCGATACAGCGGCGGTCAAGAAGGTCGGTGAGCATATTGCCGACGCCGTGGCCAAGGGCGCACGCGTTCTCACCGGGGGCAAGCCGCATTCCGCCGGCGCCTGCTTCTTCGAGCCGACCGTGCTGGCCGATGTCACCCCGGACGCATTGGTCGCCAAGGATGAGACTTTCGGGCCCCTCGCCCCGCTGTTCCGCTTCAAAACCGATGCCGAGGCCATCGCGCTGGCCAATGACACCGAGTTCGGCCTCGCCTCCTACATCTTTGCCAAGGACGCCGCGCGGATATGGAACGCGGCCGAGGGGATTGAGGCCGGGATCGTCGGCATCAACACCGGCTTTATCTCCAACGAGGCCGCGCCGTTCGGCGGCATCAAGCAGAGCGGGCTGGGGCGTGAGGGCTCCCACCTTGGCATCGACGAATTTCTCGAGGTCAAATATCTGTGCTGGGACGGGGTGACGCCGCTGGGGTGAGCCTGTGCCCCGGCGCGCCCTGCGAACCATGCGCCGCGATCAGGTGACGGATGCACACTGTCAGGATCACCGTACCGATCAGGTCAAACACGCCGAGGAAGCCGAACAGCAGCCCGTATCCGACCGCTATCCGCAAATTGCCCCAGCACCAGCGCAAACGCCTGCCCGCCGATCCGCCCCGCCCCGCTGATAAATCCATTAGCCGCGCCGACCTCCTCGGCCGGGTAGCAATCGGCCGACAGCGTGTTGATCAGCACCGCCAGCGTCCGATGCGCGAAACCCCCAAGGCGCATCAGCGCGATCGCGATATAGGCGCTGGCGCGGTGGTGATATGCGGCTGGCCCGTGAGCGTCGGGGCCAACACCCCCAGCGCATTGCGCGCAAGGTAATTGATCACCGTCCGATGAAAAATCACCGCGATGATCCATTAGTGGTTCGTTTCCGACATTTGCATCCCTTTCGGCAAGGGCAGAGGCAAATGTCGGAAAACATAAGAACCACTAGATATTACATGGTTTCTAGTGGATTTTATGATTTTGACATTCGAAAGCACCGTTTGCCGCAAGCGGGACTCGAATGTCAAACTGAATGACTAACCGGCTGACGCCGGTAGGTTCAAGGCGCGGGGCTGAAGCCAGGTTTGGCGGGCGCGGTGTGCTTGTCCAGATAGTTCAGGATGACGTCGTCGGTGATGTTGCCGGAGGTGGTTGAGAAGTAGCCCCTCGCCCAGA
>JANXUK010000001.1 GCA_025356275.1 Sphingomonadales bacterium
CGCTTGAGGCCAAGTCGCGCTCGAATGTCAGAATCTTTTCGGACCACTAGAAGATTTTGATTCTAGTGGATTTTACGATTTTGACATTTGCAGACCCATCCCAACCGCCAAGGGATGCAAATGTCAAAATCAATCCACTAGAGCAAGATCCGATGCAATCGAGATGCAATCGAATCGAAAACCGCCTTGGCGTTTACGGCGCGATCGGCGTCCCGGCCTCAGCCGGCGGGCGCGGGGTGGTGGGGGCCAGATCGACCCCGCCGGTCCACGCTCCGCCTATGGCACCGATCAGCGCCACGACATTGCTTTGGCGGTTGAGCGTGTTCTGCACCAGAGCGATCCGCGCCGAATCGTGGGTGCCGACCACGCTGGCAACGCCGGTGAAATCGATGGTGCCGGCGGCGAATTGATTGCGGGCGATGGTTTCGGAGCGCGCCGTGGCGACTTCGGCGGCGTGGAGATCGGCGGCGGCGGCGCGGTCGGCATCCTGCGCGGCGAGATTGTCCTCGACCTGCTGGAACGCGGTCAGCGCTGCCTGTCGGTACGTGGCCACTGCGGCATCATAGGCGGCGCGGGCCTGACGCACCTTGGCACTGCGCGCTCCGAAATCGAGCAGGGTTTCGGCTATAGTGCCGCCATAGGACCAGAAGCTGCTGGCCGCGCTAAACAGGGTGGATAGCGCGGTGCTGCCTGCGCCGAGATTGGCCGACAAGCTGAGGTCGGGGAAAAAGGCCGCGCGCTGGATGCCGATCGCGGCATTTGCGGCGGCGACGCGGCGCTCGGCAGCGGCGATGTCGGGGCGGCGTTGAAGGATGTCGGCGGGGATGACGCCGGGCACATCGGGCACATTGGCGCTCCATGTCGCGGGCGCCAGCTGGAAAGTCGAGGGGTTCTGCCCTGCCAGCACCGCGACCGCATCCTCATAGATCGCGCGCTGGCGGTCAAGATCGTGGCGCGACGATTGCGAATTGACCAGCGCGACCTCGGCAGAGTCCACATCGGCGCGTGCCGCCTTGCCGACATTATACTGGTTGATGGTAACGGTCAGGCCGCGTTTTTGGGCCGCGATGGTTTGGTCATAGATCGCGATCTGGGCATCGACCGCGCGCAGTGACAGGTAATCGGTGGCCAGCTCCATCCGCGCCGAGAGTGTGGCATTGGCCAAATCGCCGGCGGTGGCCTGCGCAGTGTCGCGGGCCTGGCGAACGGTGTTGCCGATCCGACCCCACAGGTCGACGTCCCAGCTGGCGCTGGCCTGCGCGGTAAAGCGGGTCAGGTTGGTGGTGGTGCCGCCGGTGGCGTTGCCGCCAGTGCCGGTGGTGATCGCACCGCTGCCGAAACTGCCCGAGCGGGTGGTGCCGCCCGACGCGCTGACCGTGGGGAACAGCGCGGCGCGGTCCTGCGCGACCAAAGCGCGGGCCTGCAGATAGGCGGCGCGGGCGGCGGCGACGTTCTGGTTGGTGACCGCGACCTTTTCCTCAAGCGCGGAAAGTGGCGCATCATTGAACAGCTCCCACCAGGCGCCCTTGGCGACGGCGTCGGCGGGCTGGGCGGGCAGCCAGCCGGGCGCGGATTTGAACGCCGCAGGGGGCGGCGCTCCGCCGGGCAGCGTCGGGATATGGTATGCGGGCGCCAGATTGCATGCCGCGAGCATCAGCAGGCTGGCGGCGGCGATAAGGGAGCGCGCGGGGAGCGGGCGTGTGGGGATTTGGCGCATCATAGGGCTTCCAGCTGAGGCGGGGGGGAATAGGGCGGACGGCCCGGAGCGTTCAGCCAGCGGCGGTTCAACGCCGCCGCCACCGGCACCGCGACCAGGATCGGGATAACGCCCGCAATGATGGCCAGCCAAGAGATGCCGGTGAGCTCCGCCACCATGATCGGCAGCGCGAATTGCGCGATCAGGTAAAGCACGAGCACGCCATAAAGCGCCAGTTTCTCGGGCCAACGCAGCCGCGCCCACTTGCCGCGCCAACTGTCCAGCGCCAGGAACACCACCGGCGTGGTCAGCAGCGTCAGGAACTGGCTGGCGATCAGGCCGCCGATGATCGCGATGCCCAGTGGCCGGCGCAGCTCCGCACCGTCGCCGAACCCGATGGCCAGCGGCAGCGCGCCGAACCCCGCCGCCAGCGTCGTCATCAGGATCGGGCGAAAGCGCAGCAGCGACGCCTCGCGGATTGCGTCAAACGGCGCCAGGCCGCGTCCGCGTTCGGCATCCAGTGCGAAATCGATCATCATAATCGCGTTTTTCTTGACGATTCCGATCAGCAGGATGATGCCAATCACCGCGATAATGTCGATCTGGCCGCCGGTCACGATCAGCGCAAACGCGGCGCCCACGCCAGCCGATGGCAGGGTGGACAGCACCGTCAACGGGTGGATCGCGCTTTCATACAGCACGCCCAGCACGACATAGATCGCCAGGATAGCGCCCAGCAGCAGGATCGGCAGGCTGCCGGTCGATTGCGCGAACGCCTTGGCCGAGCCGCCGAAATCGCCATGCACCGTGGCGGGCAGGTGGAGCGACACCAGCGCGGCGGTGATCGCCGCCGATGCGTCACCCAGCGCTACGCCAGGCGGCAGGTTGAACGAGATGGTGGCCGAGGGCTGTCCGTCGCTATGGTTGACCTGAGCGTTGGTGGAGGCGGTGCTGAACCGTGCCACGGCGGACAGCGGCACCAGCGTCTGGGGCGCGGTGCTGACCGCGCTGCCGGCGGCGGCATTGGCGCCCAGCGCGGCATTGCCGCTGGCGGCGGCCTGCGCGGTGGCGGAGGCGGGCAGAAAGATATTGGCCAGCGCCTCGGGCCTTCCATTGAAATTCGGGGCAGCCTCCATCACCACGTGATACTGATTGAGGCCTTCATAGATCGAGGCGACCTGCCGCTGGCCAAAGGCATCGTACAGCGTGTTGTCGATGGTCTTCATCGGAATGCCAAGGCGCGCCGCGCTCAGCCGGTTGACCGTGACATAGGCGCTGGCCCCGGCGTCCTGTTGATCGATGTCGACATCGGTAACCACAGCAGGCTGATTCCGGAGCGCCTTGACCAGCCGCGACCCGGCATCGTCCAGCTGCGCGGCGCTCCCCGCCTCCAGCACATATTGATAGGCACTGTTGCTCTGGCGCCCGCCGACCTGCAGGTCCTGCAGCGGGTTGAGGTACAGGCTGACCCCGCGTACCCGCGCCAGCCGGGGCCGCAGCCGCGCGATCACCACATCCACCGCATCACGCTCACCGCGCGGCTTCAGCGTGGTGAACAGGAACCCCCCACCCGCCCGCGCGCCGCCGGCAAAGGCGGTGACGGTATCGACCGCCGGGTCCGCCCTGACGATGCCGACGATTTGGGTAAGTTTGGTCCGCAATTCGCCGAAGGCAATCGACTGATCGGCGCGAATGCCGCCGATCATCGCTCCGGTGTCCTGCTGGGGAAAGAAGCCCTTGGGCGCCGCGCCGATCAGAAACACATTCAACGCCACCGCACCCAGCAACAGGATCAGCACTGCGCCCCGATTGGCCAGCGCCCAGTCCAGATTGCGCGAATATTGCCGTTGCAGTGCATCAAAACCGCGCCGCGCATAGGTGAACACACGGAGCGGCGCGTCCCCGCCGTGTCGCAGCACGCGGGCCGCCATCATCGGCGTGGTGGTCAGCGATATGACCAGGCTGATCGCCACCGCCGCGGTCATGGTCAGCGCGAATTCGCTGAACAGCCGGCCGACGATGCCGCCCATGAAGATCAGCGGCACGAACACCGCCACCAGGCTGAGCGAGATCGACAGCACAGTGAAGCCGACCTCCTGCGCGCCGCGCATCGCGGCGGGGAAGGGGGCCATGCCGCCCTCGATATGGCGGGCGATATTCTCGGTAACGACGATGGCATCGTCGACCACAAAGCCGGTCGCCACGGTCAGCGCCATCAGCGACAAATTGTCGAGCAGGTACCCCGCCATATACATGAAGCCCAGCGTGCCGAGCAGCGACACCACCACCGCCACCGCCGGGATCAGCGTAGCGCGCCAGCTTTGCAGAAAGATGCTGACCACCAGCACCACCAGCAGCGTGGAGACCAGCAGCGCCACCTCCACCTCGCGCAGCGACGCGCGGATCGTGGTGGTGCGGTCGCTGGCGATGATCAGCTTGATGTCGGCGGGCAATGCGGCCTGGAGCGAGGGGACCTGCGCCTTCAGGGCGTCCACGGTCTCGACAATATTGGCCCCCGGCTGGCGGCTGACGATGATCGGCACCGCGCGCCGGCCGTTGACGAGGCCGATGGTGCGCACATCCTCGGGCCCGTCGCTGACGCTGGCGATGTCGGACAGGCGTACCGCCGCGCCCCCCCGGTATGCGACGATCAGCGGGGCGTAATCGGCGGCATGGGTGCCGGCCTGGTTGGAATAAATCTGCCACGCCAGGTCATGCCCCTCCAGCACGCCGCGCGGGCGGTTGGCGCTAGCCGATTGCAGCGCGGTGCGCACATCCTCCAGCGCGATACCGTCCTGCGCCAGCGCGCGCGGATTGACCTCGATTCGCACCGAGGGCAGTGCCGCGCCGCCCAGCTCGACATTACCAACGCCCTTGATCTGGAGCAGCCGTTGCTGGACAATATTGGACACCGCGTCGTAGATCTGGTCGGGGCTGCGCGTGGGCGAGGACAGCGCGAGGATCAGGATTGGCGCCTCGGCCGGGTTGGCCTTGCGGTAGGAGGGATTGGTCTTGAGCGCGGCGGGCAGATCGGCGCGAGCGGCGTTGATCGCGGCCTGAACGTCGCGCGCGGCGCCATCGATATTGCGCGACAGGTCGAAGATCAGCGTCACCTGCGCCGAGCCGAGCCCCGAGCGCGAGGTCATTTCGCTGACCCCGGCGATGGTGCCAAGATGCCGTTCGAGCGGCGCGGCGACGGTGGCAGCCATGGTCGAGGGGCTTGCGCCGGGCATATTGGCCTGGACCATCACGGCGGGGAAATCCACCGCCGGCAGCGGCGCCACCGGCAGACGAAAGAACGCGGCGATCCCCGCCAGCGCCAGCCCGATGGTCAGCAGCAGCGTGCCTACGGGTCGCCGGATAAAGGGCGCCGAGAGGTTCATGGGCTGGTTTGGGGATGCGCCGGGGCCGCCGCTCCGCCGCCGCGCCGTCCAAAGCCCCTGCTGGCCCAATGCTCGAAACCGAGGAAGATGACGGGCGTGGTGAACAGCGTCAGGACCTGGCTGAGGATCAGTCCGCCGGCAATGGCAAGGCCCAGCGGCTGGCGCAATTCATGCCCCATGCCGCCACCCAGAATGAGCGGGATCGCGGCAAACAAAGCCGCAAAGGTGGTCATCATAATCGGGCGAAACCGCAGCGCGGCGGCGCGGCGGATCGCGGCCTCGGCGCTCAAACCATCGTCACGCATCGCCTGAAGTGCGAAGTCTATCATCATGATCGCGTTCTTTTTTACGATGCCGATCAGCAACACGATGCCGATGATCCCGATCACCCCCAGCCCGTATCCGCTGAGCGATAGTGCGATCAGCGCGCCGACCCCCGCCGCCGGCAGTGTGGACAGGATGGTCAGCGGGTGGATGAAACTTTCATACAGCACCCCCAGCACGATATAGACGACCACGATGGCCGCCAGAACCAGCCACAATTCCCCCGACAGCGCCGCCTGAAACGCGCTGGCCGAGCCCGAGAAATCGGTGCTGAGCGAGGCGGGCAGACCGATATTGGCCTCCGCCTGCTCGATCGCGCTGACCGCGGTGCCGAGCGCCACGCCGGGCGCGGTGTTGAAGCCGATGGTGGCGGCGGGGAACTGCGCCTCGCGCGCCTCGACCAGCGGCGCTGATCCCTCGGTAATCGTGGCGACGGTGCCCAGCGGCACCGTGCCCCCGCCCGGCAACGGGATGTACAGGGTCGCCAGGCTCGCCGGGTCGCTGAGCATCGCCGGGCTGGCCGACAGGATCACGCGGTTCTGGCTCGACTGGGTGTAGATGGTGCTGACGATGCGCTGGCCGAATGCGTCATATAGCGCATTGTCCACCGCCAGCGCCGACAGGCCGAGCCGCGCGGCAGCATCGCGGTTGATGTTGACGATCACCGCGCGGCCTTGGCCCAGCACATTGGCGTTGACGTCGGTGATGCTCTGCTCGTTCTTGAGCGCATTGGCCAGTTTGAGCCCCCAGGTGTCGACCAACTTCTGATCGGCGCCCTTCAAGGCGAAACGATAGGCGGTGAGGCCGGCCTCGGTGTCGATGGTCAGGTCCTGCACCGGCTGGAGATACAGGCTGACGCCCGCCACATTCTGCGCCCGGTTTTGGAGCGCGGTCAGCACCGAGGACAGCTTGGCGCGCTTTGCCACCGGCTTGAGGTTGATCAGCAGCCGACCCTGATTGAGGGTCGGGTTGATGCCGTCCACCCCGATCGAGGAAGCCACGCTGGCCACGGCCGGATCGTCCATCATCTGCGCCGCGACCTGCCCCTGAAGCCGCGCCATCCGCGCATAGCCGGTGTCTTGCGCGCCGATGATCGTCGCGCTGATCTGGCCGGTATCCTGCTGCGGGAACAGGTTCTTGGGTGTCAGCCAGAACAGCAGCAGCGTCAGCGCGATGCTGCCCGCGAATACCATAATTGTCAGAACCGCGCGCGCCAGCACCCATTCGAGCGCGCGTGCATAGGCCCCGGTCAGCCGGTCGAACGCCGCGCCGGCCCGGTCCACGACGGCAAAGCGCCGCTCCTGCTCCACCGGGCGCAACCACCGCGCCGCCAGCATCGGCACTACGGTCAGCGCGACCACCGCCGACAGGACGATCGTGACCGCCAGGCTGATCGCGAATTCGCGGAACAGCCGTCCGACCACGTCGCCCATGAACAGCAACGGTATCAGCACCGCCACCAGGCTGAGCGTCAGCGAGATGATGGTGAAACCGATCTCGCTGGCGCCGCGCAGCGCGGCGGGGAAGGGGGCCATGCCCTCCTCGATATGGCGCGAGATATTCTCGATCACCACGATCGCGTCATCCACGACAAAACCCGAGGCTATGGTCAGCGCCATCAGCGACAGGTTGTTGATCGAGAAACCCAGCCCCCACATCGCCGCAAACGCGCCGATCAGCGACAGCGGCACCGATATGCCCGCCACCAGCGTGGCGCGCAGGGACCCAAGGAACAGGAAGATCACCAGCACCACCAGCAGCACCGCCACCACCAGTTCGAACCGCACATCGCTGACCGAGGTGCGGATACCCTCGGTGCGGTCGGTCAGCAGCGTGACATGGACGTCGGCGGGCAATTGTGCCTCAAGCCCCGGCAGGTCGGCCTTGATCTTGTCCACCGTGGCGATGACATTGGCCCCCGGTTGGCGCTGGACATCGAGGATCACCGAGGGAGTGACTGCGCCCGCCGTGCTCATCCATGCGCCGTTGCGGATGTTCTCGGTCGAGTCGATCACCTGTGCCACATCGGACAGCAGCACCGGGTTGCCGCCGGTATAGGCGATGACCAGCGCGCGGTAATCATCGGCGCTGCCCAGCTGATCATTGGCGTCGATCGACCAGCTTTTGGTCGGGCCATCGAAACTGCCCTTGGCGCTGTTGGCATTGGCGTTGCCGATGGCGGAGCGGATGGTTTCCAGGCTAAGGCCGCGCGCCGCCAGCGCGTGCACATTGGCGATGATCCGCACCGCCGGACGTTGCCCGCCCGAGACATTGACGAGGCCGACCCCCGATTCCTGCGCGATCTTGTTGGCAAATTGCCGCTCGACGATGCCGTCAACCTCGCCCAGTTGGCGTGTGGCCGAGGTGATGCCCAGCGACAGCACCGGCGCGTCGGCGGGATTGACCTTGGCATAGATCGGCGGGGCGGGAAGGTCGGCCGGCAACAGCGTGCCCGCCGCATTGATCGCCGCCTGAACCTCCTGCTCGGCAATATCGAGCGACAGGTCGAGATTGAATTGGAGCGTGATCACCGACGCGCCGGCGGACGAATTCGAGGTCATCCGAACCAGGCCCGGCATCTGGCCGAATTGCCGCTCCAGCGGGCTGGTGACGGTAAGCGCCATGACGTCAGGGCTGGCGCCGGGGTAAAGCGTGCGGACCTGGATGGTCGGATAGTCCACCTCGGGCAATGCCGAGATCGGCAAGGCGCGATAAGCGATCAGCCCGATCAGCAGCAGCGCCAGCATCAACAGCGTGGTCGCCACCGGGCGCAGGATGAACGGCCGGCTGGGGCCGCCATCACGGCTGGCATCACGGCTGGCATCACGGCTGGGTTCATCGCCGGAAGCGGGCGCCGGAGGTGGGTTTTCAGGCGACATTATTGGTCGGCGGAATGATGGCGGTAATGCCCATGGCCGCCGTTTGCCGCTGCGCCGCCGGAACCAGCGCCGCCGCCGCCGCCGGGGAGCCGGACCTTGGAGCCATTGTCGAGCCCGTCCGCACCTTCGGCCACCACCGTGTCGCCAGCGCGCAGCCCCGACAGGATCGCCACGTTGCTGCCATCGCTGGGCCCGGGTTTGACCACGGTCAACTTCACCGTCTGGTCGCCCTGTACCACGAAGACGAAATCGCCCGGCGCACCGTGGCGCAGCGCGCTGACGGGCACCACCGGCACATGGCGCAACGTATCGATCAGCATGGTGACATTGACGAACTGATTGGGGAACAGCGCCTGATGGCCGGCCCCAACTTGATTGGCCCCAACTTGATTGGCGCTGCCGGGATTGGCGAAGCGCGCCTTGGCCTTGATGGTGCCGGTGGCGGTGTCGATCTGGTTGTCGAACGTGGTGAAGCTGCCCTTGGCCAAGGGCGTCGTGCCGTCCGAATCATAGACCGTGACCGGCAGACCGCCGCCTGCCGCATGCGCGCGAACCGCACTGAGTTGGCTCTGCGGCAGCGCGAATGTCACGTCGATGGGATCGGTGCGGGTGATGGTGGCGATCCCGGCGGTGTCGCCCGGCGTGACGTAATTGCCGATATTGACCTGCTTCAACCCGATCTGCCCGGTAATTGGCGCTTTCACCGACGCATAGGATACGTTGAGCCGCGACGTGCCCAGAGCGGCCCGGTCGGCCATGACCGTACCCTCGAGTTGATGGACGGTGGCGGCCTGCGTGTCGGCGGTCTGGCGCGCGATCGAATCCTGCGCCACCAGCGTGCGATACCGCGTCAGATCGATCCGGGCGGAGGCGAGTTGCGCTTCGTCGCGCTCCAGATTGCCGGCCGATTGCCCCGCCGCGAGGCGATAGGGGCGCGGGTCGATCTGGGCGATCACTTGACCCGAGGTGACCATCTGCCCCTCATGAAAGCGGATCGCCACCAGATTGCCTGACAGCTGGCTGCGGACAATGGCGGTGTCGGTGGGGGTGACGTTACCAATCGCGGTCAGGGTCACCGGCATATCGTCCAGCGTGACTTTGGCGACCGCCACAGGCGCCGCCGGGCGTCCGGCCCGCGCGTTTTTCTTGGCGCCCGATGCCGCGAACCAGCTGCCAATCAGTGCGATCACGATCGCGCCGGCAATGATCAGCGCGATCACCAGCCAGCTGGGGCGGCACGAGGGTTCGGCATAGGCGTAACCATAATCGGTATCGTCATGCGGGGGGTGACTGGACAGGGGGGTTCTCCTAAGCTTTGTCGCGCATCGACCGGGACCACACCGGGGGCAAATGAAAAATCATCGCATTTTGTATCAGATGTCGCAGCGCAGCATCACCGTGATCCGCGCCGCGCCTATTCCATGTACCAACCGTGGCTGACCACCAGCGATTGACCGGTCAGCGCGTTGGTTGGAAAGGCGGCGAAGAACAGCGCCACCTCCGCCACATCGGCGATGGTGGTGAATTCGCCATCGACGGTCTGGCTCAGCATCATCTTTTTCACAACCTCTTCCTCTGATATGCCGAGGCTGGCGGCCTGTTCGGGGATCTGTTTTTCCACCAGCGCGGTGCGCACAAAGCCCGGGCACACGACATTGGCGCGAACGCCATGCGCCGCGCCCTCCTTGGTGATGACCCGAGCCAGACCCAGCAAGCCGTGTTTTGCGGTGACATAGGCCGATTTGAGCGGGCTCGCCTCCTTCGAATGGACCGAGCCCATCAGGATCACCGTGCCAGCGCCGCTGGCATACATATGCGGCAGGCAGGCGCGGGTGGTCAGGAAAGCGCCATCCAGATGAATGGCCAGCATCCTCTTCCAGTCGGCAAAGGCGTAATCCTCCAGCGGGGCGACGATCTGGACCCCGGCGTTGGAAACGAGGATGTCCACGCCGCCCCATCGGGCGACCACCTCGGCCACGCCGGCGGCGACGGCGGCTTCGTCGGTGACGTCCATGTCGACGGGGATCGCGCAGCCCGCGCCGTATTTCGCGCAAAGCTCGGTGGCGGATTGGGCGGCGGCGTCATAATCACGGTCGGCGATGGCGACTTTCGCGCCCTCCTCGGCAAAGCGCGCCGCGATGCCCAACCCGATGCCAGCGGCGGCGCCGGTGATGATGGCGGTGCGATTGGCGAGTTTCATGCTGGTGCTTCTTTCACGTAAACGCTCCGTATTCGGCGAGGTCTTGGGGCGTGTCGATGTCATGGGTGAAATGATCGTCCGGCGTATCGTACCAGTCTACCCGTTCGGGATGCGCGTCGATATAGGCGCGCGCCGATATACCAGCGTGGCGCAGGTGGCGGGCGATGGCGGCGGGGATGATCACCGGGTTGCCGCGCCTGCCATGGTGGCGCGGGATGATGATCGCTGCGCCGCCGGCGGTCTGAAACGCGGCGATCAGCGCGGCGATATCGGCGGCGGTCAGGCGCGGCTGATCGGCCAGCGCGATGAGTACGCCCGGCGCGGTCAGTGGTGTGGCCCCGAGGCCGGCGTGCATCGATGCCTGTAGGCCGTCGTCGGATGGCGTCGGGGGCTGGTGGTTGATCGCGATACTTGCCCGGATCCCGGCAAGCGCCGCGGCCACCGGACCCTCCGCATCGCGCAGCACCACGGTAAGCGGCAGGCCGAGATCGGCGTAGAGACGCGCGGCGGTGCGCACCATCGGCTCACCCGCCGCCAGCCGCAGCAGCAGCTTGTCCGCCCCCCCCATCCGCCGCGAGGCGCCGGCGGCCAGCAGGATCACCTCGACCGGCGGGTTGGCGGCGGCGTGGTTCATGTGGTGGGGGCGGTTTGCAAAGCGGGCACAGCCTGCCAAATTATGGGCATCGGCGAAAGCGATTCCGCGCGCCTCACAAACCGAGCCGGCCCAAGCAGAAACGGGCGAGCCCAAGGGCCCGCCCGTTTCGATCATGCGCCTGTTTCGGCAATCAGAACTTGATCTGACCGAAGATGCCCACCTCGTCATAGGTGCCATTGACGCCGCCGCCGATGGTGCCGTTGGTGGTGGCGATGGAGCCATTGTCGGTGGCTTCACGCTTGTAGACCAGCGCCAGGTCGACGATCTTCACCGGCTCCCACTGCACGCCGACGTTGAAATAGTGGTCGGCGTCAGCCGGGTTGGTCAGGTGGTTGGGCTTCACCCACTCATACTTGCCGAACACCGACCACTGGGGGTTGAGGTTGTAATTGCCGAACACCGAGTAACCGATCGACGAATCCTGCACGACAGTCGCAACGTTGTTCCAGTTGTGGGCGCCGAAATATTCTCCGCCCAGCGTGAACTGCTTGTTCTTGAAGCCCAGCGCGGCGTTGAAGCGCGTAGCGGTGTTCGGGGTGAACGTGCCGGCAACCGCATTGCCGCGCTTGCCGCTATAGCCGCCGACCGCCGCGAAGAAGCCGTCATATTGCGCCGAAACGCGGCCCTCGAAGTCGATGTTCTTGGTAACCTTGACGTTGCGGAAGCCGGCGCCATCGATTGCCGAGACCTGATAGCTGATGTGACCATCGGCCAGATCGCCCAGCACATGCACGCCCCAGTCGGCGGTGGAACCGAAATTGGTACGGTCAACCAGCGTGTTTTCGATATGGCGATAGCCATAGATACCCTCGATATAGGGGATCCACGGCAACGGCGCCGCGCCGGCGCGGATCGCCAGAGCCGGGCTGAACTTGGCCTGGAGGAACGCGTTCTTGATGTACAGACCCTTGCCTACCAGCGCCTGGCTGCTGATCGCGCCCGTGGCAATGTTGGCGGCCGGGGTGACGAAATTGGCGTTGGCGGTTTCACCGATCACGTTGCTGACATCCATCAGCAAGGTCGCCGAGTAGACGTCGCTGAACTTGTGATCGACGCCCAGATACATGCGCTTGATGTTGAAACCGGTGCCGTTGACGGTGCTGTTCACACCGTTGCTCTGCACGTGCAGGTTACTCTCGTTAAAGAACACGCGGCCGTTGACTGAGGTGTTGCCGGCCCAGGCCATTGCCGAGACAGACTTGTCGGTCTTGGCCTCGGCGGTCTTTACTGCGGCGACGCTGGCAAGCGCAGTGTCAGCCTTGGCCGAAGCGGCGCTGGCCAACTGGGTGGCGGCGGCGACTTGGCTGGCCGAGGCGGTCTGGGTCGAGGCCTGACCGTCGATCTTGGCCTGCAACGCGTTCAACTGCGCCTGCATCTGGCTTAGCTGCTGCTGAGCCAGCGCCAGCTGCTCGGACGCGGTCAGGCCTTCAGCCGGGGCCTTATCAGCGGTGGCGGCGACGGCGTGATGATGATGATGCCGGGTTTTGGCATCGGCGGCGGGAGATACCGCCAGGCTGGCGGCGAGCGCGGTGAGCGCGATCGAAGAACGGTAACGCATGGTAGTTATAGCTCCCTGTTTGAAACTTTGGCCGGTTTGCGGCGTTGGATGGACGTTTATCAAATCTGAGCCACAGCGCGTTTCGGGGGCGCGTTTCGGGCGGACCCAGACCGCGCGCTATAACTCAACTAGATTAGTAGTAATTATTCCCCACTATCGACGCGAAAATTCTTTTGTGCCCCCAAGTCGGGCTATCCCGGCGGCAGGTATGCGGATAATGTTACAGCAATGTGTCAGCCGGGTGCTTCATTGAGCGCTGTGACTGATTGGCCACAGGACGGTCGATCGCGCGTCGGCGCTCATTGTCACAATTGAGTCACGCGCGGGGGGTAGCGGCCCGGTCAGCTGTTTAACGTTCCGAATGGAGAATCACCATGTATCGCAAATTTAGCCTGTTCCTGGGCGCCGCAACGTTGCTGACGGGGGCCGCCATGGCCGATAACATGACCGGCGCTGGTGCGACTTTTCCTGCACCCGTCTATACCGCATGGGCGCAGACCTACAGTCAGACGACCGGCAGCCAGCTCAATTATCAGGCGATCGGTTCGGGCGGCGGTATCCGTCAGATCAAGGCCAAGACCGTGGATTTCGGCGCTACGGACAAGCCGCTGATGTCGGGTGAGTTGAATGCCGCCGGCCTGATCCAGTTCCCAACCGTCATCGGCGGCGTGGTTCCGATCGTCAACATCCCGGGCGTGAGCGCCGGCAAAATGCGCCTGTCGGGCAAGCTGCTCGGCGATATCTTCCTGGGCCAGATCAAGCGTTGGGACGATCCGCGCATCCATGCTTTGAACCCTGCGATGAAGCTGCCCGCGATGCCGATCACTGTGGTTCACCGTTCGGACGGTTCGGGTACCTCGTTCATCTTCACGTCGTACCTCTCGGCGACCGCGCCCGATTGGGCTCAGCGGGTCGGCGCCAGCGACTCGGTGCAATGGCCGGCCGGTATCGGCGGCAAGGGTAATGATGGCGTCGCCGCTTTCGTCAAGCAGACGGTGGGCTCGATCGGCTATGTCGAATACGTCTATGCCCGCAAGGACAGCGTGGCCTACACGCTGGTCCAGAACAAGGCGGGTCAGTTTCCGCAGCCCGATCCGGTGGCCTTTGGCGCTGCTGCTGCTGGCGCGCCTTGGGGCCGTGCTCCCGGTAATTACGTGCTGCTGATCAATCAGCCGGGCGCGAAGAGCTGGCCAATCTCTGGCGCAACCTTCATCCTGATGTACAAGCAGCAGGCCGATGCCGCACGCGCTGCCAATGTGCTGAAATTCTTCGACTGGGCCTACAAGAACGGCGACGCCACCGCGGCCCGGCTGGACTATGTGCCGATGCCGCTGTCGGTGAAGAACATGATGCGCAAGCAGTGGTTACAGATCGAGGCCGGCGGCAAGCCGGTCTATGTCAGCCATTGATCGAATGATCGCCCGTGCCTGACGCTATGCCAACCGATGTTACAATAGATGCCCCGCGCGGTGATACCGTGCGGGGCAAATCGCGCGCGCACCAGCAGGATGCCTGGTTCCGCGTATTGTGCTTTTCGGCCGCGATGGTGTTGATGGCCACGCTGGCCGGGCTAATCGTGTCGCTGGCGATTGGTGGATGGCCGGCGCTGTCCAAATTCGGCCTTGGCTTTTTCACGTCGAGCGAATGGAACCCGGTTACCGACAATTACGGCGCCGCCGGGCCGATCATCGGCACGCTGGTGACGGCGTTTCTGGCCATGGTCATCGCGCTGCCGCTGGCGGTCGGGATTTCGGTGTTTCTGGTGGAGTTCTGCCCGGCATGGATCGCGCGGCCCGTCGGCATGGCGGTTGAGCTGCTGGCAGGAATCCCGTCAATTGTTTACGGCATGTGGGGCCTGTTCGTGCTGGCGCCGTGGTTCGCGGCGCATGTGCAGGTGCCGATCATGATGCATGCGGCGCCCGGCTCATTCATGGATCGCTGGTTCTCGGGCGTGCCCAATGGCGCCAATATCTTCACCGCGTCGCTGATCCTGGCGATCATGGTGCTGCCCTACATCGCCACGGTGTTTCGCGAGCTGTTGCTGTCGATCCCGCCCTATCTGCGAGAGGCAGCCTATGGCATGGGTGCGACCCCTTACGAAGTGGTCGGCAATATCATGCTGCCCTATATCAAGCGCAGCGCGATCGGCGCGGTGATGTTGGGGCTGGGCCGCGCGCTGGGTGAGACGATGGCTGTGACCTTCATCATCGGCAACAGCCATGACCTGCCCAATTCGCTGTTCGCGTCGGGCTCGACGATCGCCAGCACCATCGCCAATGAATTTACCGAGGCGACTGGCGATATGCATATTTCGGCACTGATCGCGCTGGGCTTTGTGCTGTTCCTGATCACCTTTGTGGTGCTGGCGGCGGCGCGGCTGCTTATCGGGCGGGAGCGGGTGTGATGGCATTGACTGTTCCCGGACTGAGCCGGCACGCCCGGCGCAAGCTGGCCAATTATATCATCGTCGGGCTGGCGACGCTGGCGACGCTGATCGCGGTGGCGGCGTTGGTGATGATCCTGGCCTCGCTGGTGATCAACGGGCTGGGCGGCATCAATCTGCATCTGTTCACGATGGATCAGCCGCCGCCGGGTGAGCCGGGCGGCATGCGCAACGCTCTGGTCGGCTCGCTGATCATGTGCGGCGGGGGCATGCTGCTGGCGGTGGTGATCGGCATCCTCAGCGGCACTTGGCTGGCCGAATATGGCGACGGCAGCCGTTTGGCCGCAGTGGTGCGGTTCCTCAACGATGTCCTGCTTTCGGCGCCGTCGATCCTGATCGGGCTGTTCGTGTACGAGATGGTGGTGCGGCCATTCCACGGCTTCTCGGCGCTGGCGGGTGCGGTGGCGCTGGCATTCCTGGCGACCCCGGTGGTCACGCGCACCACCGAGGATATTCTGCGGCTCCAGCCTAATGCGCTGCGCGAGGCCGGCATGGCGCTGGGCGCGGGCAAGGGGCATGTGATCCGTAGTGTGATCTGGCGTGCCTCGGGATCAGGCCTTATGACCGGCGGCCTGCTCGGCTTTGCGCGGATCAGCGGTGAGACCGCGCCGCTGCTATTCACGTCGCTGGGCAATCCCTTCCTCAGCTTCAAATTGAATCAACCGATGGCCTCGCTGCCGACCACCATTTTTCAGTTTGCGCTCTCGGCCTATGATGACTGGCGCCAACTGGCCTGGGCCGGTGCGCTGATCATCGCGATTGCGGTTCTGTCCGCCAATATCATCGGCCGCGCATTGGCGCGGGGGAGCAAAAACACGTGATTTTCAACGAATCGCAGGCGCTGACCGAAACGGTGATGCATGCGCCGCCGCCGGAGGAGCGCGTGCTCGATGTGCGCGGGCTCGATTTCTTCTATGGCAAGAATCAGGCGCTGTATGGCGTCGATCTACCGGTGGCACGCAATCAGATCACCGCGCTGATCGGGCCATCCGGTTGCGGCAAATCGACGCTGCTGCGGACGCTGAACCGGATTTACGATCTCTATCCGGGGCAGCGCGCCGCCGGCGAGATCCTGTTCAATGGCGAGAATCTGCTGGGCACTGGCGATGGAGGGGGCGGCGATCTGGCGCGGCTGCGCTCGCGCATCGGCATGGTGTTTCAGCGTCCGACCCCGTTCCCGATGTCGATCTATGACAATATCGCCTTTGGCGTCCGGCTCCAGCGTAATGTCGGCAAGGCCGAGATGAACGAGATCGTCGAGCGGTCGCTGACCCGCGCCGCGCTGTGGGACGAGGTGAAGGACAAGCTCGACAAATCCGGGCTGGGCCTGTCGGGCGGTCAACAACAGCGGCTGTGCGTGGCGCGCGGCATCGCGGTGGAGCCCGAGATTCTGCTGCTGGATGAGCCGGCCTCGGCGCTCGATCCGCTGTCCACCGCCAAGCTGGAGACCGCGCTGGTCGAGCTGAAAAGCAGCCTGACGATCGTGATCGTGACGCATAATTTGCAACAGGCGGCGCGGATCTCGGATCATACCGGCTTTATGCTGCTGGGCCGGCTGGTCGAATTCCGCCCCTCGTCCGAGGCGTTCCTCAAGCCCGAGACCCAGGCGATGCGCGACTATGTGACCGGACGCTACGGCTGAATTTCAGCCGCTCCGGCTAACCTTCCGCCGCTGCCTGCTCCCCTGCGGCCGCCCTGTCCCCTGCGGCCGCCCTGTCCCCCGCCGCCAGATCGGGCGCGTTGACCCGGCCTGAGCGCTCCAGCTTGCCCCAGCTGGTGCCGACTCCGCGCACCGCTGCGCTGACCGCGCGGATCACCACGCTGTACATCAACTGGCGATAGACGAACCGCTGCGCCAGCAGCAGGAACGCCGGGAAGCGCTTCTCGCGCACATCGCGGCGATAGGCGATCAGCCCGCAGGCCAGATCAATCATCGTGAAGCCCAGCCAATAGACCCCCATCCGCAGCACATCGGTCTGCGTCTGCGCCCAGCCATGGGCCATCACCCTGCTGACGGTGCCCAGTATCGAGACCACCAGCGCCAGATCGATCGCCGGCGAGAACACCGCAAACACGATCTGGAACAGCCACGCCTGCGGAATGCCAATAAATGCGAGGCCCCCCGGCTTGCCCTTGCGCAGGATCGCGCGGTGCTTCCAAAGGCATTGCAGCGTGCCATAGGACCAGCGGAACCGTTGTTTCGACAGCGAGGCGAAGGTCTCGGGTGCCTCGGTCCAGGCCACCGCATCCTCGTCATAGGCGATTTTCCAGCCGAACCGCTGGATCGCGATGGTCAGGTCCTGATCCTCGGCCAGCGTGTTTTCGGGATAGCCGCCAACGTCATCCAGCGCCCGGCGACGCCACGCCCCGACCGCGCCCGGCACCACCATCACCGCATCGAAGCGGGTCAGCGCCTTGCGCTCGATATTCTGCGCGGTGACATATTCCACCGCCTGCCAGCGGGTGACCAGATTGACCCGGTTGCCGACCTTGGCATTGCCCGCCACCGCACCGATCCGCCCATCAATAAACCACCGGACCAGGCGGATGATGGTCTCGCGCTCGAACTGGGTATCGGCATCCAGCGCGACGATGATCTCGCCAGTGGCCCCACGCAGCGCGATGTTGAGCGCCTTGGCCTTGCCGCCATTGACCAGCGTCAACAGCTTGACGCGCGGATTGTCGCCATAGGTCGCGGCGACGATCTCGCTGGTCCGGTCCTTTGAGCCATCGTCAACGACGATGACGTCGAGATAGGGATATGTGCTTTCAAGGATGCGCTGCACCGAACTCTGTATCACCCGCTCCTCGTTGAAGGCGGGGACGATGACGGTGACCTTGGGGCGGAAGGTGCCCTCGGGCAGCGGCGCCTTCTGACGCCCCGGCAACAGCGCCAGCACCGACAACGTCACCGCACGGATCACCCCCAGCGCAATGGCGAAAAAGAAGCTCCAGTTGAGCAGTGCGATCACCACCCCGATCAGCGTAAACGCGAACACATCGGCCTGCACCTCGGCCAGATCGACGCCCGACAATTGCGGCATCACTGTCGCATGGCTGAGCCCCGCCAGCGCCGATACCGGCACCAGTGTATAGCCCGCGTGTTGCAGCCCCGAGATGATCGCGGGCAGCGCCGCCACCGTCTGCGCCCGGTCGCCGCCGCCATCATGCAGCAGCACGATATTGGCCGAACGGTCCGGGCTGGCCGCCGCGACCTGCGCCAGTGTCTGGTCGACGATGGTGGGCACGCCGGGGCGCTTCCAGTCGCCGGGATCGACGTGGAGGCCAACCACGGTATAGCCGTGCTGCTGTGCGATCAGTGCCGGGATCAGCTCATCGGCGGTGGTCGGCTCGGCATCGCCGAAATACGGCGCGCGGAACAGGCGCAGCGAATGCCCGGTATAGGCCTCGACCAGCCGCCGCGTCGTGTTCAGCTCCAGATTGACCCCCGCCGCCGCGTCCAGCGCAAGGTTGGGGTGGGTATAGGTGTGGTTGCCCAGCTCGTCCCCGTCACGCACCGCCCGTTCCAGCAGGCCGCGATTGGCGACGCCGTTTTCGCCGATCACGAAGAAGGTGCCGGGGACGTGGTATTGCTCCAGAATGTCGAGGATCTTGGGGGTCCACACCGGGTCGGGTCCATCATCGAAGGTCAGCGCGACCATCTTGTCGCGGTTCCCTGTCCGCTGGACCACGAAGGGGGTCGGCATCGACAGGTAATGCTCGGTGGTGATTTGCCCGGTGCGCGCGTCATAGCCGATCTCGCGGGAGCCCTGGGTCGGGGTAGAGGTGATGCGCAGGATCTCGCCCTGGCCCTCGACATCGACATTGGTGGTCTGGGCGATGTCATCAAGGTCCGGCCGGAAATTGCCGCGCCAGCCGGCCAGAACCGGCCAGAAGCCCGGATCCTCTGATCCCATCCGCCACAGCGCCACGCTACCCACGCCCAGCCGCGACAGGATGTGCAGCTCGTTCCAGTTGGTCGCCGCATCCAGCATCCAGATGTCGTGCCGGTGGCTCTGGTCGAGCAGCGAGAAGGCGGTGTTGCCAATCGGGCGGATGAATTGCGGGTCGCTGCCCGAATCATGCGCTTCCATCCACGCTTCCTCGACGGTCAGCGAATCGGCGTGATTGTCGTGCCAGTCATAGGCATAGCCGCCGATCGCGACGATCGCCTTATCCGCCGGCACCTGCCTGAGCGCGTTCGAGACCTGCATCGTGAACCAATTGTCGTCGGCGATCGGCCCCGGGGTGCCGCCGGCCCAATGCTGGTCATAGGCCATCAGGAACACCTTGTCGGCGACCTTGGCGAAATCGGCGGGGTTCCAGTCGGCACTGCCCAATGGGACGGTGACGCAGACGATGCGGCCATGCTTGTCGAAATCGGCGTTGGTTTGGGCGATCAGCGCGCGGTAGGCGGGCATCAAGCCGCTGGGGATTTCCTCGAAATCGAATACCACCCCGGCATCGCCGGTCCGGTCGAGAAACTGGTTCAGCCCGGCAATGAACGCCAGCCGCTTGGCCGGCGTGGTCAGCAGCGCGACGGTGGCCGGCCCCGAAAAATTGTCGCCCACCACATTTTGCAGCATCGGCACGATTAGCGGATGGTGAATATTGTTGAGCAGGATGCGGCGGAACGCGGCATCTTCATTGACCACCAGCTGCCCCTGTTGGTTCACCGCCAGCGAGGTGGGCACCACCCAATCGAGTTGGCCGATGTGATCCTTGAGCGCAGCCGCGCCCTCATCGGCCCAGGTGGCGTAAAATCCTACGCTGATGGGTTTGGCGCTGGGGCCGTTGACCCGCGCCTTGATCGGCCCGCGGAACAATCCGCCGATGCCCTTGGACAGCCGCCCGACCTGACTGCGCAGCGGCAGCGGAGTCATCCGTTCAAACCCCAGCGGCAGCGGCGATGGCGCGGGGATGGTCAGCACCGTCGAGGCAAATGCCGCCGCCAGCAGCACTAGCCCCACCAACAGCGCGAACATGCCGCGCCGGGTCCAGCGCCGCCGCTGACCCGAGGGATCGAAAAATATCGGCCTTGCCATAGTAAACCCCGGTGGGTGCCTGGCCGGGGGCAGGCACAACCGGGCCGCCCTAGCACTGCGGCGGAATTGCGGCTAGCCATCGCCGAAAGGATGAGAGGGCGAAAAATGGCTATCAAGACGCGGATTACCGAGATGCTCGGGATCGCGCATCCGATCGTGCAGGGCGGGATGCAGGGCGTGGGCTATGCCGAGCTGGCCAGCGCAGTGTCGAATGCCGGCGGGCTGGGCACGCTGACCGCACTGACCCAGCCTTCGCCTGCTGCTTTGCGCGATGAGATCGAGCGGTGCCGGGCGATGACCGACAAGCCGTTCTCGGTAAACATGACCGTGCTGCCGATGCTGAACGCGCCCGATTACAAGGCGTTTGCCGAGGCGATCATCGATTCGGGGGTCAAGATCGTCGAGACCGCCGGAACGCCAGAAGTGCGCGAGATTTGGGCGATGATGAAGCCGCATGGCATCACCATCCTGCACAAATGCACGGCGGTGCGTCATGCGCTGTCGGCGGAACGCGGCGGCTGCGACATCATCTCGATCGATGGCTTCGAATGCGCCGGGCATCCGGGCGAGGATGACATTCCGGGGCTGATCCTGATCCCCACCGCCGCCGACAAGGTGAAGATCCCGATGCTGGCCAGTGGCGGGTTCGGCGACGGGCGCGGGTTGGCGGCGGCATTGGCACTGGGTGCAGAGGGCATCAACATGGGCACGCGCTTTTGCGCTACGGTCGAGGCGCCAATTCACGCCAATGTGAAGGCCAAATACATCGAGAATGACGAGCGGGGCACCAACATCATCTTCCGCAGGTTCCACAATACCGCGCGGGTCGGCAAGAATGAGGTCTCGGACGAGGTCGTGCGTATCTCCGCCGCGCCCGACGCGGTGTTCGAGGATATCCGTCATCTGGTGGCCGGGGCCGCCGGCCGCGAGGTACTGCAATCGGGCGACCTGTCCAAGGGTATCTTCTGGGCCAGCATGGTGCAGGGCCTGATCCACGACATCCCGACCTGCGCCGTGCTGATCGAGCGCATCGTCACCGACGCCGAGGTGATTATTCGCGGGCGGCTGGGCGCGATGCTGGGATAAAGCCCTATTCCTTCGCCAGCCGGTCGCCTCCGGCGCTTCGGAAGCTGTCGGGATCGGCGGTGTCCCACCAGCGGCGCAGCACTGGATGCTCGGTGCCGGCGACCAGTTCGCCGGGTGCCACGAACGGAAACAGCTCATCGACCTGACGCATTTGCGCCACGTTGATCCGCTGGCGCAGATGCGAGGGGCGCAGGTCGGCGGGCGAATCCAGCCCCGCCGCGACGATAATATCGTGCAGCGCGTGCAGCGTCGCCTTGTGAAAGCGCGCCACCCGGTCGGCCTTGTCGGGCACCACCAGGCCCCGCTGGCGCGCAGTGGATTGGGTCGCGATTCCGGTCGGGCAGGTGTCGGTGTGGCATTTCAGCGATTGCACACAGCCAAGCGAAAACATGAAGGCGCGCGCCGCATTGCTCCAATCCGCGCCCAGCGCCGCATTGAACGCCATCGAGGCGCCCGAGGACACCTTGCCCGAGGCGGCGAGCCGGACCTGACCTTTGAGCCCCGATCCGACCAGCGCATTGCGCGCGATCACCAACCCCTCACGCAGCGGCATGCCGACGCTGTCGCTCAGTTCCTTGGGCGCGGCGCCGGTGCCGCCCTCGGCGCCGTCGATCACCACGAAATCGAGCGTGATGCCGCTGGCCAGCATCGCCTTGGCAATCGCAAACACTTCATGCGGCATGCCGACGCACAGCTTGATGCCGACCGGCTTGCCGCCCGACAGATCGCGCAGCCTGGCCGCGAATTCCACCAGCTGGCGCGGGGTGGCAAAGGCGCTATGCGCGGCCGGCGAGACGCAGTCCTGCCCCTGGGGCACGCCGCGCGTCGCCGCGATCTCGGCGCTGACCTTGGCGCCCGGAAGGACACCGCCGTGGCCGGGCTTGGCGCCCTGGCTCAGCTTGATCTCGATCATCTTTACCGCATCATTGGCGGCATTGTCGGCAAAGCGCGCCGGATCGAAGCCGCCTTGCGCATCGCGGCACCCGAAATAGCCTGAGCCCAATTCCCACACGATGTCGCCGCCGTGCTTGAGGTGATAGGGCGATATCGCGCCCTCGCCAGTGTCATGGTAACAGCCGGCCAGCTTGGCGCCCCAGTTCAGCGCCTCGATCGCATTGGCGCCGAGCGAGCCGAAGCTCATCGCCGAAATGTTGAGCCGCGAGGCCGAATAGGGCCGGGCGCATTGGTCCGATCCGACCGACAGCCGCATGTCGGCGGGCGCGGCCGGGTTGGGCATGATCGAATGGGCCAGCCACTCATATTCGCTGGAATACACGTCCAGCTCGGTGCCGAACGGATGCGCCTCGACATCGCCCTTGGCGCGGGCATAGATCAGCGCGCGCTCGCTATGGCTGAAGGGGCGGCCATCCAGATCGCTCTCGACGATATAGGCGCGCAGATAGGGCCGCATCCACTCGAAACCCCAACGCATCCGCGCCGACACCGGGAAATTGCGGCGCAGGCTGTGGGGAGTCTGCGTCAGATCGGCCAGCGCCAGCGCCAGCACCGGCAAGCTCAGGATCAGCGCCAGCAACGCATCGGGAAACCACGGCGCCGCAGCCAGCGCGGCGACAGTCAGCGCCAGGCTGGCCCAGAGCAGCAGGTTGCGCGCGACGGGCTGATCGCTGAACAGGGCTGCGCCGATAGGTGATGCCGGCATATCCGCTCTCCCGATGCTTGCTTGCGCCTGTCTTGTGGGCGGATGGCGGGGATTGCACAATCAGGGAAAGCGCTGGGCCGGGAAAGCGCTGGGGCGGCAAGCACAGCTTTGCCGGTGAACGGAATGTCTACCTTGGCGATTGCCATAAATCTGATATGCCCGCAGCGGAAATTGCGGGAGCCAACCGCGCTGGAGGGCCGTTTCGATGCATCTGCTACACGCGATTGACCCGCTGCGTGCCTTTGCCGGACTGGTGGTTGGGCTGCTGGTCGGGCTGACCGGGGTCGGCGGCGGCTCGCTGATGACGCCACTGCTGGTGCTGATGTTCGGGGTGGCGCCGCAGACCGCGGTGGGCACCGATCTGCTCTATGCCGCGCTGACCAAATCGGCGGGTTCGGCAGTACATGGCTGGCGCGAGACGGTGGATTGGAAGATTTTTCGCCGGCTGGCCTCAGGCAGCATCCCGGGCGCGCTGGTCACGCTGTTCGTGCTGGCCCAGGTCGGCAAGATCAATGGCCATACTCAGCATGTCATTCTGGTGGTGCTGGGGGTGATGCTGGGGCTGACTGGGGTCATCGTGCTGTTTCAGGCGCAGATCATTGCCTGGGCTGCGGCGCGCGCGCCGGCCAACCCGCGTCCGGTGGTGCTGCCGACGGTCCTGCTGGGGCTGGCGATCGGCGTGCTGGTTTCGATTTCGTCGGTTGGGGCGGGGGCGATAGGAGTTACCGCGCTGCTGCTGATGTATCCTGGCCTGCCGGTATCGCGGATCGTTGGCACCGATATTGCGCATGCGGTGCCGCTGGCGTTTCTGGGCGGGTTTGGGCACTGGCTGATCGGTGATGTCAACGGGGTGCTGCTGGCCAATCTGCTGATCGGTTCGATCCCTGGGGTAATCATCGGCAGCGTCCTGTCGAGCCGGGCGCCCGACGGCCTGCTGCGCCCGGCGCTGGCGGTGGTGCTGGCGCTGTCGGCGTGGCAGCTGTTGGTCAAGGCCTTCATGCATGGCGGTTGACCCGCCGCTGCTCAGCCATGTTTTCAGCTTGCGCGAAATTGGCACCGCCGGTTGATCTGGGCGTGGTTGACGGCGTGCGGCGGCGATTTATCGCAATTTTGGGTGGCGAGGTGTTCGGGCCCAGCCTTAGCTTACGGGTGCTGACCGGCGGCGGCGACTGACAAGTGTTGCATCCCGGCGGCGTGACCGTAGAGGCGCGCTACTTCCTGCAGGCCAGCGACTGCAAATGTGATCGGTGACCAATCCCGGGCTGCGGGTGGCGAGCGAGACGATCAGCGAGGCTTTGGCGTGCGGCGAAGCGGTGGCACCCGGCGCATATTACTTTCGCACGACGCAGCGCTTTGCGGTGGCCGATGGCGCGCATGGCTGGCTGGGGCGGCAGGTTCGTGGCGCGCGGCATTCGGCACCCTGATGCCGTGGAGATCGAGTTATTCGCGGTCGGGTGAGGGGGCGGCCAGAACCGCGCGCGCACTTTTGTTGGTTCAGATCGGCAGATTGTACAGCTTGACCGCGTTGTCTTGCAGCACTTTCTTGCGGACCTCGTGGCTATAACCGCCCATCACGTCCTTCAGATGCTCCTGCACGCCCGGATACAGCGAGGTCGGGTGCGGGAAATCGGTTTCGAACATCACATTGTCCACACCGATAGTCTCCAGCAGCAGTTTCGGCCCGACCTTCTCGAACCAGAACGTGCACCAGAAGTGGTCGCGGAAATATTGCCACGGGCGGCGGGTCAGTTTTTTCTTGTTGTTGGGCATCATCTCGTCGAACTGATGCTCCAA
Source organism: Sphingomonadales bacterium (assembly GCA_025356275.1). Classification (GTDB taxonomy): domain Bacteria; phylum Pseudomonadota; class Alphaproteobacteria; order Sphingomonadales; family Sphingomonadaceae; genus Novosphingobium. Next base: position 24,724 of record JANXUK010000001.1, read on the forward strand.
CGCCTCGATGGCGAAGGGCAGCCAGCCCATCCCGCTCTCGATCAGGCCCAGCTTCAGCGTGGGATGCCGATCCAGCCGGCCCGACACGATCCAGTTGCCCAAGGTTGCGGCATTGCCGATCGAAAACATCGTGGCGACCACCGCAAGCGTCTGCTCAAACTCAAAACCTTCCCAGGTCAGCGTGTTGGGATCTATCGCGGCATTCAGGTGGAAGTTGATCGGTGTGCCGGTAGCGTCGCACATTTCCAGAAACGGCGTCCAGTAATCGCTCATAAAGCTGGGCACGCCGACCCGCTCGGGGGTGTCAGGCAGGACGAAGCCGCGAATGCCCATGTCGATGCAGCGCCGGCCTTCTGCCATCAGCGCCTTCTGGTCCCAGAATGGCAGATGGCCCATGTTGAAGATGCGATTGTTCGATTGCTGCATGTAATCGGCTGAGGTGTCGTTGAAGATTTCGATGATGCTGCGCGCCAGATCGGGGTCGCCCAGGCTCATCAGCGAACCCGCCTGGGTCACGCCCGAATTCTGGTAACAGACCTGGGCATAGACGCCCATGTCGTCCATCGCCTGCAGGCGTTCTTTCATCAGATGGCCGCCCGGATGCGCCTCCTCCAGTTTGGGGAAAGCCAGCCGGCCGAGCAGCTTGTTATTGTCGGCGCGGATGACATTGCCGCCCATCGTGCCGAAATCGCGGTCGCCGACGAACCAGCGGTCAGTCTCGTCGACGCGGCGGATATGCGGCATCTTCGATTTGAGCGCAGCAGGGGCGCGGCTGGTGAACATGTCCGGGGCTTCGGTGATATGGGTGTCGGTATCGACGATCCTGATACCGGCGAACATCGGGTCGAGTCCGCCCGATTGCGTTGCGTAATCAACCTCGCGAATGGCACCGCCCGGTTTGTAGCCATCGGCGGACCAGTATTTGCGGGCGGATTGCGCCATTTCCTTGGCGTCTGCATCGGCCATCGGGTGTCTCCTGCGGGGTCTTAATTACCAATCTTGTCGCAGTTTGGCCGGGCAAAGGCAATCGTCGGCCCAATCGCGGGGGTGGTATTTGGGCCGGCGCTATTGCGCCTTGGCGGCCCGGCCCGCCGTGTTTGCGTCCACAGCGGCAGCGATCAGCGCCTTGAATGCGGCTTCATTCAGCACCTCGCCCTCGCGGATATCGATGGCGCGGCGGACGTTGCCATCGAGGCTGGCATTGAACAGCTGCTGAGGATCAGGGAGCGGGGCGGGGCGCGGCGTGCGAAGGTCAGCTTGACCACGTTTTGATAGGCATCTGCGGTGCAGATGATGCCGCAATTCTCAAATGTGGGCGTGCCGGGCTTTTTGTCGGTCACGCATTTGTAATCCTCGACGATGTCGGAGGGCGGCCCGCGTGGATCAGCCCGCTTATATTCGCCAGCAGATCGCCGCGCCAACCGCCCACCTCGGCAAAGCGGCGGGTAATGCGGTCGGCGATGGACTCGTCCGGCATATCAATCCTTCGCCAGCAGCAGTGCCGCCGCCATCGGCCCGCCGCCAGAGGTCGCCACCGCGACCTTCGGATCGCCCGGGATCTGGCGCGCGCCGCCCAGCCGGCGCAGCTGCGTCACCGCCTCATGGGCAAAGCCGAAGCCGTGCATCCGCCCCGCGCCAAGCTGACCACCGTGGGTGTTCATCGGCAGCTCGCCGCCCAGCGCTATCCTGGTGCCGCCCTCGATAAACCGGTGCCCCTCGCCCTTGCCGACAAAGCCCAGCCCCTCCAGCCAGGTGATCGGCAGGAACGCGAAACCGTCGTAGAATTGCACGGTGTCGACGTCCTTGACCGTGTAATCGGTGTGGCGCCACAATTCCTCGCCGGTCTCGTAACTGGCGGGCCAATCGGCCTGATCCCAGCTGTACCGATCGACCGAGCCGGCCATCGCGGCGATGCGGATCGGGCGGCACTTCACCTCGTCCAGCGCGTCGCCCGCCGAGACGATGACCACGGTGGAGCAATCGGTGAAGCGGTCGCAATCATACAGGCAGAACGGCGTCGTGATCAGCCGCGCGCCCATATATTCGTCCATCGTCAGCGGCTTTTTGACGATCGCGCGCGGGTTCAGCGCGGCGTTGCGGTGATCGTTGATCGCCACTTGCGCGAGCTGTTCGCGCGTCATCCCGTAGCGCTTCATGTGCCGCATGGCGAACTGCGCGGTCCAGCACGCCGCCGAGAACGCGCCGAACGGCGAGACCCATTGCGAGTTGCCCGAAACACCCTCGCGCCGCTGCATCGGCGGGTATTCATCGGGCCGCGCCAGCGCCGCCGCCTCGTAGACCGTGCGGAAGCAGATCACGTGCCGCGCCATGCCCGATCGCACCGCGGCCGCCGCATCGGCGATCGCGCCCAGTTGCGCAGTCGATTCGGCGGCCCCGGTGTGCCAGCGGGTCTTGAGGCCCATCACCTCGATCACCTCGTCCACGCCGACCGGCGAAAACCCGAGGAAAATCTGCATCTTGCCGGGGTAAGTTGACACGCCGTCGATCTGGTCGAGCGTCAGCCCGGCATCGGCGACCGCCTCCTTGATCGCGTCGACCGTCAGCTTGAGCGGCGACCGCGTCAGCCGCACGCCGACTTCGGACATGCCGATGCCGCTGATATAGGCTTCGCGCTGCACTGTCGGTCCGTGGCTCATGCCGGCACCTGTTCAACAGGTATTGGCTCGAACAGCGGATACCACAGTCCGTCCTGCTCCTCGAACGTCACGCGCACCGGCTGGTCGATGTCGACCTCCTCGACCGGGCAGTTCACGATGTTGGTGGTGAGGAACACCCCCGGCGCATCGTCCAGCCGCACGCGCGCGATC
>JANXUK010000021.1 GCA_025356275.1 Sphingomonadales bacterium
CCGCGCCTTCAACTCCTACGATAACATCGTCGATCATTGCTGCGAGGCATGGAACAAACTTATAGATCAGCCATGGCACATCATGACCATCGGTCGGCGCAAATGGGCACATGGGTCATGATCAATGCAGGTTGGTATTACGAGCAGAAACTGGTATTGCGCAACGAGGCGGCGATGCGGGCCATACCCGAGAGCCATATCATCTGCACCGCCACCATCTCCGGACGCGATATGCCGCTGCTGCACCGGCGTTCGGGCGGACGGGTGTGGGACATCGAGACCGGCCACGATCTGATGATGACCGAGCCCGCTTGGGTGACCGCGCGGCTGGAGGCGGTGGCGGCGCTGAGGGCCTAGTGGATTGATTTTGACATTCGAGTCCCGCTTGCGGCAAAGGGTGCTTTCGAATGTCAAAATCATAAAATCCACTAGAAACAATATAATATCTAGTGGTTCTGATGTTTTCCGACATTTGCCTCTGCCCTTGCCGAAAGGGATGCAAATGTCGGAAACGAACCACTAGACCTTCGTGATCACGTCCTGACCCACCAGCGCGGCATTGTCGCACCATTCGGCGCGGCTGGCGCCCTTTACGGTGACGGCGGCAGTGGTGACCCCCATCGCGGCATAGATGCCCAGCCGGTCGACGATCTGCTGATGTGACAGCACTTCGCCCGGCGAATTGACCCCGCCCAGCACGACCTCGGGGATGTCGGTGCGCCCGATCGCGGCGCAATGTTCCTGCAGATAGGCGATGCCGGCGGCGAGGTCTTCGGAACCCCCCATCTCGGCGGTGCGGGTGGTGGCGAGGTTGATGCCGCTCCCGGTAAAGAACGGGTTCCAGCCATCGCACAATTCGGCGACGCGGCGGATCGCGCGCCGGGCATTGCCGCCGCCATAGATCGGCAGCCGCGCCTGCACCGGGCCGGGGACAATGCGGTTGCCGTATGCGGTATAACCGGTGCCCTCGAAGCTGAATTCCTCGCCGGTCAGGCTGACCCGAAGCGCGCGGAGGTATTCATCCATCGTGTCGTTGCGCGCGTCGAAATCGGCGCCCATCGCGCGGTATTCGCCCTTGAGATAGCCGGCCCCGACGCTGAGCGTTACCCGTCCGGCGGAGAAGTGATCCAGCGTCGCGACATCGCGCGCCACCGAGAAGGGATTACGATAGGGCAGTACCAGAATGCCGGTCTGGAGGCGCAAGGTCTTGGTATGCGCCGCCAGCAGCGCCAGCATCACGAACGGCCCCTGCGCGTAATGCCCGCCCGCATCGAGCCAGCGCCCGGTCGGGCACGGGTGATCGGTGACCAGCCCGGCGTGGAACCCCGCAGCCTCAGCCGCTGCGCCGATTTCGGCGACTGCTGCCATGCTGGTAAATTCGCCGGGGGGGTCGAGATTGTCAAACGGCAGGGGGACGTTGATCTTCATAGCGGGCCTCCGGCTTTGGTGCGCCCACAGAGGCCAGCCGGGTGGGGTGCGTCAAGCAGCGGCGCGGCGTAATCGGCGGGGCGTTACCGTTCCGTATTGGCGATCGCCCTGACAAACAGGCTGCCGGGCGCAGACCAGTCTCGCCGCACCCGGCGCAGCGCGATCAGCCAGCGCTCGCCCTCCTTGCGGAACGTATCGAGATAGACCCCGCAATGATCGGGTCCGATGTCGGTCCACGCCGTCCAATAGGTGCGGGCGGTTGCGGTGGTCGCGCTGGTCAGGTCGATCTTCGAGGTGGAGAGATGATGCCGCACAAAGCTGGCGCCATGCACCACATCATCGCCGGGCTCGCGGACCAGCCAGCGGTTTTGCCACGCACGGATCGCCTCGCGCCCGGCGTAGCGGAAGATATAATCGCCCGGTGCGCGCTCGGACTGGATCACGCCGTCCTCGGTAAAGCAATCGGCATAGGCATCGACCTTCAAGCGGTCGCCCGAGACATTATATTGCGCCATCGTGTCGCGGATCGCTTCGCGGGCGAGGAGTTCGTCGAGGGTCATCGCGGCAAGTCCTAGTGGTTCGTTTCCGACATTTGCATCCCTTTCGGCAAGGGCAGAGGCAAATGTCGGAAACATCAGAACCACTAGATATTATATTGTTTCTAGTGGATTTTATGATTTTGACATTCGAAAGCACACTTTGCCGCAAGCAGGACTCGAATGTCAAACTGAACGACTACCGGCTGATGCCGGTAGGTTCGCCAGCCACGGTGAAGCCATCGCAATGTGGCCCGAGCGCGCGGTGCAAAAAGCCGGGTGACAGTGG
>JANXUK010000015.1 GCA_025356275.1 Sphingomonadales bacterium
GATCATCCCGCGCCGCGTCAACTTGGGCCCGGAGCATCGCGCCAAAAAGTGGTACCGGTTTTTGGATTACGCGATGCGGCAACAAAAACGCATCGCGCCAAAAAGTGGTACCGGTTTTTGGATTACGCGATGCGGCAACAAAAACGCATCGCGCCAGAAAGTGGCACCGGTTTTTGGATTACGCGATGCGGCAACAAACACGCATCGCGCCAAAAAGTGGCACCGGTTTTTGGATTACGCGATGCGGCAACAAAATCCCACAGCGTAAGCTCTGGGGGTGACATCTGCGTGTCGCTGCTTATATCCGGCGGCAAAACCACAGGAGACCACCATGGCCGACGAATATCTCACCCTCACCCTCGACAATGGCGCGGCCCCGGGCGGCGACGTGGTCATCAAGCTGCGCCCCGATCTGGCCCCCGGCCATGTCGCGCGGATCAAGGAGCTGGTCGGCGAAGGTTTCTATGACGGGGTGAAGTTCCACCGCGTCATTCCCGGCTTCATGGCGCAGGGCGGCTGCCCCAATGGTACCGGTACAGGCGGATCGTCGAAGCCCGACCTCAAGGCCGAATTCAGCGCCGAGCCGCATGTGCGCGGCGTCTGCTCGATGGCCCGCACCAGCGCGCCCAATTCGGCCAACAGCCAGTTCTTCATCTGCCTCGACGACGCCCGCTTCCTCGACAAGCAATACACAGTGTGGGGCGTGGTGGAGAGCGGCATGGACATGGTCGATGCTTTGCCCAAGGGCGAACCCCCGCGCGCGCCGGGCAAGATCGCCAAAGCGGCGGTGAGCTGATTTGAATTGGGCGAGGGGCGGGAGATTTTCCGCCCCTTTGCTTAGGGGCGGCGGCGGAGCAAGCGTTGATCCGCTGCGCGCAGATAATGGGGCTTAGTCCCCCTACAACCCCGCCTTCACCAGCCAGTCATGGAATATCCGCACCGGCCGGCTGTCCAGCGCCCTTGGCCGGCAGACGAACCAATAGGAATACGGGCTCTCCACCTCTACATCATACAGCCGCGCCAGCCGATCATCGCCGGCCCGCGCAAAGTGATCGTCGTGCATGATCGCGATGCCAAGGCCCTGCGCCGCCGCCTCCAGAATAAGCCGGCCCGAATCGAAGTGATCGATCGACGCGGGTTGCAGCTTGGCGAGGCCCATCGCGTCTTTCCATGCATCGAAACTGTCGGGCAGGTCGGTGTGGATCAGGAAAGTCTGGCGTGACAGTTTTCTGATGTCGGGGGCGGCGGACCGATCCGTCGCCCCCATCTCCGCCGCCAGCGCCCTTGAGCTGATCGCATAGACCCGGTTGTGATCGAGCCGCACCGAATGCAGCGCCGGATCGGGTTCCTTCGCCAGAATGATCGCCGCGTCCAGCGTATCGCCGAGGCGGCTTTCCAGATGTGGCCCGCTATCCACGTCGATATGCAGGCGCGGGTGCAGCCGGCGCAATTCGGGCAGGCGCGGCAACAGCCGGTTGCTGCCGAACAGCGCCGGCACGCCGAGATGGAGCCGCAGCACATTGCTCGCCTCCAAATGTCCCTCCACCGCCTCGGCCAGCGCATCGAGCCGGGGCGAAACCGAATTGTAGAACGCCTGCCCATCGTCGGTAAGGCGCATCGCCTGATGCTGGCGGGTGAACAGGCGCTTGCCGATGAATTCCTCAAGCGCTCCCACCCGCCGGGACAGGGCGGATGGCGACAGGCCCAGCTCGTTCGCCGCAGCCTTGGCCGAACCGAGGCGCACGATCCGCACAAAAGCCTCCAGCGCGCGCAGCGGAGGCAGGCGGCGGATGGCGGGCATGTCAGGCGCCCTTGGTTGGCGGCGCGGGAACGGCGGGCGCCGGGGGGTGGAGGCGCAACTGGGTCACATGCCGCTCATCCGCGCCGATAATTTCGATGCACCAGCCGCTGGAGTGGAGCAGCATCGTGCCAACCGGCGGCACCTGCTCGGCCAGCACCGCCGCCAGCCCGCCCAGCGTGTCCACCGCCTCCTCAACCTCGGCCAGGCGCGGGTCGATCCGCTCCCCCACCTCGGCCAAGGGCACGCGCGCATCGGCCTCCCACACCCCATCGGCCAGCGGGCGCAGCATATCGGTGGCGGCGTCATCATGCTCGTCCTCGATCTCGCCGATGATTTCCTCGACCAGATCCTCGAAAGTCACGATGCCGTCGGTGCCCGAATATTCGTCGACCACCACCGCCAGATGCACCCGGCTGGACCGCATATCGGCCAGCACATCGAGCGCGCCGCGCGCCTGCGGCACGAACAGCGGCTGGCGCAGCAGAGTGGTCCAGTCGGCGGGCGGCTGCCCCTTGGCAAGAAACGGAAACACATCCTTGATCAGCATCATGCCGATAATCTCGTCCAGCGTCTCGCGGTAGACCGGCAGGCGCGAATGGCCATGCTCCGCAAAGGCCGCGACCAGCTCGCCCCAGCTGGCGGTGCTGGGCAACGCGACGATCTCGCCGCGCGGGATCGCGACATGATCGGCGTCCCGATCGCCGAAATGCAGCAGGTTGGTGAGCATCTTACGCTCTATCGGCGACAGGTCCTTGCCCGAGGGTACGCCCGATTCGTCGCTGCCCGCGTTTTCCCTGGAGGCATGCTCCCGAATCGCAACCTCGATTTGCGCGCGCAGCGTCTGATCGCCGTCGCCCTCGAACATGCGCCACAGCTTGCGCCACAATGGCGGAGGACTTTCGGGCTCTCCCGAAGGGCCATCGCTCACCCGGCCCGAATCAGCCACCACTGTAGAAAAACCCCTCGGACGTTGCGTCAGGGCGCATATGGGTCGGCGATGCCGATCAGCGCAAGCGCCTTTATCTCCAAAGCCTCCATCGCGGCGGCATCCTCGGCGCCGGTCTCATGGTCATAGCCCGCCAGATGGAGCAGGCCGTGGATGATCAGGTGGGTAACATGGGTCCACAGAGCGATGCCCTTGTCCGCCGCCTCGCGGACACAGGTTTCATGTGCGAGCGCGATATCGCCCAGCAATTCTGGCGGGCCTTGGGGCGTCAGCGCCAGCAATTCGGCGCGGCTCAGCATCGGGAACGACAGCACATTGGTCGGCCTGTCCTTGCCGCGCCACTCGGCATTCAGCGTCCGCACCTCGGCGTCATCGGTGAACAACAGACTGACAGACAGGCGCGCATTGTCCAGCTCGGGCGCGACATTATGCGCCAGACGCGCCGCGATGCGCGCGGTTGCCTCCCAATCCGTATCCGATCCCCAAACCGGGGCGACGTCGCATTCCACCTCCAATTCCCAGTCCGGTATGCGCAACGCCGCGAAGGCAGGATCATCCGCCGTCACCGCCTCACGCGTCTTTGCCCTCATAGGCCTCGACGATGCGCCCGACGATCGGATGGCGCACCACATCGGCGATGGTAAAGCGGGTCACCGCGATGCCCTCCACCCCCTCCAGCCGGCGCACCGCATCGGCCAGACCGCTGGCCGCATCGCCGCCCGGAATATCGACCTGGCGCGGATCGCCGCATACCACCATCCGGCTGTTCTGGCCAAAGCGGGTGAGGAACATCTTCATCTGCGCCTGCGTGGTGTTCTGCGCCTCGTCCAGAATCACGAAAGCATCGGCCAGCGTCCGTCCGCGCATGAAGGCGATCGGCGCCACCTCGATCTCGCCCGACGCCAGTCGCCGTTCGACCTGCTCGGGCGGCATGCAATCATACAGCGCATCGTACAAAGGCCGCAGATACGGATCGACCTTCTCCTTCATATCGCCGGGCAGGAAGCCCAGCCGCTCCCCCGCCTCGACCGCCGGGCGCGACAGGATCAGGCGTTGCACACTGCCAGTGATCAGCTGCGCCACCGCCTGCGCCACCGCGACATAGGTCTTGCCGGTGCCCGCCGGCCCCAGCGCAAAGATGATATCGCGCGATGCCAGCGCCCGCATATATTCGATCTGCATCGCCGAGCGCGGCACGATGGTCTTCTTGCGGGTGCGGATCATCACCTGCGGCGCGTCGTGATGCCCGGTGATGATACCCTCCAGCGTCGGTTCGCTCGACATAGCGATCAGCGCGTCGAGCGCGCCCGCATCGATCTCCAGCCCGGTCGCCAGCCGGTGATGCAGCCCGCGCAGCACATCGCCCGCCCGCACCACCGCATCCTCCGGCCCCTCGATCTGAACCCGCCCGCCGCGCGCCGCGATCACCACGCCCAGCCGGCTCTCCAGCCGCACCAGATTGGCATCATACTGACCGAACAGTGTGCCCAATATCGCCGGATCGTCGAAATTCAGCTCGATACGGGAGCGGCGCGTCGGCGCATCCTCACGCAGGCCATCGGATTGGTACGGTGAGGACCGGGGCGGTGAGGAATGGGGCGGTGAGGACTGGGGCGGCACCGGGCGAGTGCTGCGATGCGCTTTGTAGGCCATGCGCTCCTTTCGGATGGATCGGTCCCCCAGAGATAGGCGCTGCCCCGGCCAGCGCAAGCGCCTTGGCCGCCGGCGCCTGTGGACAATTCACGGAGACAATTCAGGTGGGGATAATACGCCCGCCCAGCGAATTGGCTCCCGCACTCATCAACTCCACCATCACGATGTCGCCCAACGCAGCATCCCCAAAGAAATGCACCGATTGCAGCCACGGCGATTTGCCAAGCCATTGCCCCGGCAGCTTGCCGCGCCGCTCGACAAGCACCGCGCAGTGCCGCCCGATGCTCGCCTGATTGAACGCCAGCTGGCCCCGGTTGATCGCCGCCTGCAAGCGTTGCAGCCGCTCATCCATCACCTCCGCCGCGATTTGCCCAGCCATGCCGGCCGCCGGCGTGCCGGGACGGGCCGAATATTTGAAGCTGTAAGCCTGCGCATAACCCGCCGCATCGATCAGCGTCAAAGTCTCGGCAAATTCCGCCTCGCTCTCGCCCGGAAAGCCGGTGATGAAATCGCCCGAAAGCGCAATATCGGGGCGCACCGCGCGCACCCGATCGAGCAGGCGTAGATAGCTCTCCACCGTATGACTGCGGTTCATCGCCCTCAGCACCCGGTCGCTGCCCGATTGCACCGGCAGATGCAGGAATGGCATCAGCTTGCCGACCTCGCCATGCGCCGCGATCAGGCCATCGCTCATATCGGTGGGGTGGCTGGTGGTATAGCGGATGCGCGCCAGATCGGGCAGCGCCGCCAAAGCGGTGATCAACCCGTCGAGGCCCACCTTGCGCCCCTTCGCGTCCTCACCTGCCCAGGCATTGACGTTCTGGCCCAGCAGCGTGATCTCCCGCGCGCCGGCCTCGACCAGCCGCTGCGCCTCCGCCAGCAGATCGGCGTGGGGCCGGGATATTTCCGCGCCGCGCGTATAGGGCACCACGCAATAGGTGCAGAACTTGTCACAACCCTCCTGCACCGTCAGGAACGCGGCCGGCCCGGACCGCCGCCGCGCCGGCAGCGCCGCGAACTTGGCGTCGGCGGGCATGTCGGTATCGGTCACCCGCTCGCCGGCGGAGGCGCGCGCGATCATCGCGGGCAGGCGGTGATAGGCTTGCGGGCCGACCACCATCTTCACCGACGGAGCACGCGCCATGATTTCCTCGCCCTCGGCCTGGGCGATGCAACCGGCGACCGCGATCAAGGGCACGCTGCCATTCTCGCGCCTGAGCCGCCCGATGTCGGAATATACCTTGTCCACCGCCCGCTCGCGGATATGGCAGGTGTTGAGCACCACCAGATCGGCATCGGCCCCCTCGGCGGCGGGGGCAAAGCCGGTCTCCGCCAGCAATTCGCCCATCCGCTCCCCATCATAGACGTTCATCTGACAGCCGAAGCTCTTGACGCGATAGGTTTGGGGGGCGCTCATGCAAGCGGGCGATAGGCGATGTCGGCGGGAAATTGAAGGGGGTGGGCGCCAATCGCCAATCGTGCGCGCTGCGCATAGTTTGCACGCATGCGCTGGATCCTACTCGTTGTCGCCGCCGCCCTCGCCGTCTCAGCCGGCACGGCGCGCCCACTGCATCCTGCGCCGCCGCCCTACCATTCGCTAACGCGCGAATTTGCGCGTTTCGCGGACCGCACGGCCACGATGCCGCAGGAGCGCCGCGTCACGCTGGTCAAACGGCGTTTCAACGCATCGCTTCCCGGCTTTTACGAACCTGCGGACGGCCAATCGCCCGGCGAATTCGATCGGCAGGTCGCCGCCGCACTGGGGAAATTCCCCGCGCTGCGGCCCCAATATGAGCAGGCGGAGCGCGAATTCCCCGCTGCCTATACCGCCGGCATCGCGCATTTCCGGACCCAATTCCCCGATTTTCGGCCCGACATTCCGATCTGGCTCATTCATTCGCTGGGGCGGATGGATGGCGGCACGCGCGAATTGCGCGGCAAGACCGTGCTGATCTTCGGCGCCGATATGATCGCGCGGCTGCACCATGACGGAACGGTGGGGGTATTGTTCGACCACGAGCTGTATCACGTCGAAAACCGCCGCTCTTTCAAGGATTGCGACGCCGACGCGCAGGTGTGGTGCGCGATGTGGGAGGAGGGCGGCGCGGTCTATGCGACCTCGGTGATGAACCCGGGGGCCAGCGATCATCAGCTGATGCTCGATTTCCTCGAACCGATTCGCGGAGCTATCGATGCCAAATGGCGCGAGGCGCTGTGCAAAGTGTCACGCGATCAGGACAAGACCGACCATGCGACCTATGCGGGCTATTTCATGGGCAGCACCAAGCCCCAGCCCTTCCCGCAGCGCTGGGGCTATTACCTCGGCTATCGCATGATGCAGCGGCTGGGGCAGCGTTACACGCTGGCACAGATCGACCATTTCGACACTGCCGCCGCGCACCGGCTGTTCACTGCCGAGCTGGCCGCGATGATCGCCGAGGCGGGCGGTTGCCCCACGCCGCCTTTGCCCTGAATTTCAACCGCGCGTCAGGGCCGCGTTAATCGCGCCGCGCGCTGCCGTCGCCATGGCCTTGCGTCCCGCCAGCGCCTTGCCGGCCAAAGGGGTGAGGAAGTGGACGCGGACTTCCATGGGGTGCGCGCGGGCGGCGATGCGCAGGAAGTTCGCGGCGCCGTGCTCCACCCCGATCCACGCGATGTCCTGGCAATCGGGGCCATAGTCGAGCCACACCGGCTGGATACTCAGCCCCGGCGGCAACGGGTCGAAGGCGGCGAGCAGCGAGCTTTTGAAGCGCAGCAGCGCGGTGCCATCGCTGGTCGTGCCCTCGGGAAACAGCGCCAGCACCGGCTGGCTGGCCAACGCATCGCGGACATGCGTGATCTGCGCCGCCACGGAGGAGCGATGCCCACGCGCGACGAACACCGTCTGATGCAGCGAGCATAGCCAGGCGATCAGCGGCACCTCGGCCAGGCCGTCATGCGCCACGAAGGCCGCGTCGCTGCACGCGGCGATGGCCGGGATATCGATCCAGCTGATATGATTGGCGACCAGCACCATGCCGCCGGGTTGCGGCGCGCCGATCTGGACAATGCGGACCCCGGCGATCCGCGCGATGCCCGAGAGGAAACGCCGCGACCACGGACTTGGCCGCGTCGCGCCGCGCAATGTGTCCAGACCGAGGCCAGCGAGGCACAGGCCCAGCCAGACCAGCATCACCACAACCCTTGCGCCCGCGCGCAGCCAGCCCATCAGAGCGGGATGGCGCTTCATAGAAGGGTCATCCCGCTCTGATGTCTTTGTTGTCGCGTGATTTGTCGACAAAAACCGGTTCCCACTTTTTGTCATCACGCTCTGGCGAAATCGGCACTGCCGCATCCGCCAGCGCATCCTGCGGGCTGACGGTGGGCGGGATCACCCGGCCTCGCCGGGTCCGTTGTGCGGCGGGCGGACCAGCGCCACGCCGAATAGTTCCAGCCGGTGATCGACCAGCCGATAGCCCAGCCGTTCCGCGATCTGGCGTTGCAGCGCCTCCAGCTCGGGATCGACGAATTCGATGACCCTGCCGGTTTCAACGTCGATCATATGGTCGTGATGAGCCTCGGGCGCGGCCTCGTAACGGGCGCGGCCATCGCCGAAATCATGCCGGTCGAGGATGCCGGCCTCCTCGAACAGGCGGACCGTGCGATAGACGGTGGCGATCGAGATGCGCGGATCGATCACGGCGGCGCGGGCGTGCAATTTGTCGACATCGGGATGGTCCTGGCTCTCCGACAGGACGCGCGCGATCACCCGCCGCTGATCGGTGATGCGCAGGCCGCGTTCGGCGCAGAGGGCCTCGATGTCGATGGTCTGTTGCACGCGCGATTTTTTTCCAAAAAACAACCCCGCCGATCATAGACCGGCGGGGCGTTTGTGCAACAGCGAAGGGGGCAAGCCCCGATCGCTTTATGCCGGTCTATGCGGCGGCTTTGGGCTTGCGGCCACGGCGCGGGCCGGGCTTGCGGCCAAGGCCGATCTTCTTGGCCAGCTCGCGGCGCTTTTCGGCATAGTTGGGGGCAACCATCGGGTGATCCGAGGCCAGTTTCCAACGGGCGCGATAGAGGTCCGGGGTCAGCTGATGATCTGTCATCAAATGGCGCTTGAGCATCTTGAGCTTTTGCCCGCATTCAATGCAGACGACATGCTCGGGCTTGACCGAATTGCGGATCGACACCGCCGGTTCCAGCACCGGCTCAACCACCGGCGCGGCCTTGCCCAGCCCGGCGAGCGCGCCGAACACATTGGTGATCAGCGTGGGAAGATCATCCACAGCAACGCTGTTATTGCTGACATGCGCGGCAACTATGTCCGAGGTCAGCGTGATCAGCGTTTCGTCAATGGCGGCCTGATTTTGCTCCATATACATTTCCTTTAATTGCGAACCCATCGGTCTTGTGGTTTTGTTGTGCGATCTGTACCGGATTTATCCAGGTTACGATTTCGCGTCCATGAACCGATTTGCCGCGATGTTCAAGTTTTCATGCGAAAAATTACATTGCGTAACACGCATTTGCTATGTCCGCGTCGGTGTCAGCGGGCAGGCAAAGGTCTCGGCGTCGATCAAACCCCCGGCCCGGGTGCGGTAATAGCCGACGCGGCGCCCCGTTTCGGCAAATCCGGCGGCGGTATATAGCGCCTCGGCAGGGTTGCCGGCGCGCATCTCCAGCATCATCCGCTTGCTGCCGCGCGCTGCCGCATCCGCCATCACAATGCCAAGCAGCGCCGCGCCCAGCCCCCGCCGGCGGAATTGCGGCGCGATCGCGAACAGCAACAATTCCTCCTCACCCGCCACCGCGCGCAGCAAGGCGAAGCCGGCGGCGGGTGCGGCCTCGGCCGGCGGGGCGCCGTCGTTGGCGATCAGGCGATAGTGGCAGTGCCCGATCAGCAGTGCGTCCTCGATCTGGCGGCGGGTCCATGCCTCGCCGAATTGCGGGTCGAAGGCGGCGGCCATCACCGCCATGATGCGGTCGATGTCGTCGGCGGCAGTCGTCATCGGGGCGGTCATGCGGCAGGCAGTTTCGCATCGGGCGCGCGGCCATAGATCGGGGTGAGGTCGAGGGTGAAGGCGCCCGGGGGCAGCAGCAACGCGGCGCGTGCATCGGGCCACAGCGGCACGGCCTCACCATGGCCCCGCAGCGCGATCAGCGCCTCGGCATGGCTGCCCACGACTAGATGGGCCGGGTTGGCGATTGCGGCCTCGGGGGCCAACGAGGCCAATGCGCCAGACGCCGCGCCCGCCGCATCGAACTCCTGCACAAACCATTCGCCATGCCCGGCGGCGATGGCGGTCAGCACTGGCTGAGCGCGGGCACCCGCGCGCGCCATCGCGGCGATCAGCGCAAGGGTGGGATAACCGACTGCCTCCACCCCCCAGGCCAGTGCCAGGGCCCGCCCGGCGGCCAGTGCGATGCGTACCCCGGTAAAGCTGCCCGGACCCAGCCCAATCGCGATGCGGCGGGCATGGCCCTTGCCGGGCAGCGCGGCGATCATCGGCACCAGCGCCTCGGCATGGCCGCGCCCCAGCATCCGGTAATCGCCGGCGACAAGCGTGCCTTTATCGAACAACGCGACCGAGCAGGCCTCGGTGGAGCATTCGATGACCAATATATCGGGAAAGGGCGGCAATTCGGGAACCTGCGGCGCGCCTTCAGGCAATGCTGTTGAACTTTGCGAAGTCCGGGCGGGGGCTGCGCGGGAAGATCGTGGCCGAGTCGCCGTAGCCCAGTGTCGAGATGAAGTTCGATTTCACGCGGGGGGTCTCTGCGAAAAATGCGGCATCCACGGCGGCATTGTTGAAGCCCGACATCGGCCCGCTGTCGAGGCCCAGCGCGCGCGCGGCCAGGATGAAATAGGCGCCCTGCAACGTCGAATTGCGCATCGCCGAGATTTCGCGCAGCGGCTCATTGCCGGCGAACCAGCTTTTGGCGTCGGCATGCGGGAACAATTCGGGCAGCAGCTCGTGAAAATCGAGGTCCATGCCGATAATCACACTGACCGGCGCGGCGATGATTTTTTGGGCATTGGTGCCGCTGGCGCAGGCGGCCAGCCTGGCCTTGGCCTCGGCGCTGGTGCACCAGATCATCCGCGCGGGCAGCATATTGGCCGAGGTCGGGCCGTATTTCATCAGGTCCCAGATGGCATGCAATTGCGCGGTGGTGACCGGCTGATCGGTGTAACCATTGGCCGTCCGCGCGGTACGGAACAATTGATCGAGCGCGGCATCGTTGAGGGGCTGAGACATCGCAGATTCCTGATATTGGGGGGTGATTTAAGCGGCCCGAACCTCGGTGACCTCGGGCACATAATGCCGGATCAGGCTCTCGATACCATGCTTCAGCGTGGCGGTGGATGACGGGCAGCCGGAGCAGGCGCCCTGCATCTGGAGATAGACTACCCCGTCGCGAAAACCGCGATAGACGATGTCGCCGCCGTCATTGGCCACCGCCGGGCGGACGCGGGTTTCGATCAGCTCAAGGATCTGGGCGACGATCTCGCCATCGGCGGGGTCATGGCCGACGCCATCATCGGCCTCAGCGGGGACCGTGATACCGCTGGCGTTGGGGGCGAACAGCGGCGCGTCGGTGATGAAATGGTCGAGCAGTATGGCCACGACCTGCGCCTTGAGGTGGCTCCAGTCGGCGCCCTCGCCGGCGGTGACAGTGATGAAATCGCGGCCAAAAAACACGCCAGAGACGTCGCCCAATCCGAACAAAGTCTCGGCCAGAGGGGAGGCAGCGGCGTCGCTCTCGTCGGCAAAATCGCGGGTGCCGGCGGCCATGACGGTCTGGCCGGGCAGGAATTTGCGGCTCGCCGGGTTGGGCGTGGTTTCGGTCTCGATATACATGGGCTTCGATGTAGGCGCGAAGGCCCGCGCGTCAAGGCCTGACGCTTCATCGGGGCGGCGGTTGTCATTTGCCGCGAAGCGGGCTTAG
Organism: Sphingomonadales bacterium; assembly: GCA_025356275.1. Lineage (GTDB taxonomy): Bacteria > Pseudomonadota > Alphaproteobacteria > Sphingomonadales > Sphingomonadaceae > Novosphingobium. The sequence goes on from JANXUK010000015.1 coordinate 11,331, forward strand.
CTTGGCACAAACATGGACCAGGGAGACGATTGATGCGGCTGGCGGGCAAAATCGCGATTATCACGGGCGCAGGCTCGGGCATGGGGCGCGCGATGGCGCAGATGTTCGCAGGGGAGAGCGCGCGGGTGGTCTGCGCCGACATCTCGGGCAAGCAGGACGCGGTGGCGGCGGGGATCGGCGCGAATGCCATCGGGGTGCATTGCGATGTCGCTTGCGAAAGCGATGTGCAGGCGATGATCGCGGCGGCGGTAAGCGCGTTCGGCGGGCTCGACATTCTGGTCAACAATGCCGGGTTTGGCGGCAAGATGCTGCCACTGCATGAGCAGACCGCCGAGAGCTGGGACCGGGTGCATGCGGTCAATATTCGCGGCGTGTTCTTCTGCATGAAATACGGGATCATCGCTATGCGGCAAGCTGGCCGGGGCGGCAGCATCGTCAATATCGGCTCGGCGTCGGCGGTGGTGGGGTGGAAGCATCACGCGATCTATGGCGCGGCCAAGGCCGGAGTGCATGCGATGACGCGGACCGCGGCGCTGGATTATGCGCCCGACCATATAAGGGTGAATGCGATCGCGCCGGGGACGATATGGACCGGGCTGGTGCCGGCCTCCGAGGAATTTGCGGAGCCGCCGGCGGGGGGCTTTCGTCTGCCGGGCATCCCGATGGACCGCTGGGGGCTGGCGCGTGAGATCGCGGCGGCGGCGCTGTTTCTGGCGAGCGATGAGGCGGGGTATATTACCGGGACAGTACTGCCGGTTGATGGCGGGTATTGCATCGGGTTTTCGGGGATGGGCGCGGAGAACGATGGGAAGGAGGTTGTTTGAGGTCGTTTGACGAAAAGCGCGAAAAGGCTTTTCGTGGAAAGCCTGTGCTATCCCGCGCCCCCTCCGGAACTCCCACAGCGTGTATCCTGAATGGGAGGTCGGGAGGGGGCGCGGGATGGCACAGGCTTCTTGGCCGGCAGGCCAACTAAAACACATGGCACAGGCTTTAGCGCCACAAGGCAATCAAACAGCCTTCCGCCTCCTATTCACTAGCCCTTAATCTGCCGCCTCCCTATAGGCCGGCTATGCATCCCAAAACGCGCGCCGCCCGCTGTCTCGCCCTGATCTTGCCGCTTTGCCTGGTTTTGGGCCTAATGCCGGGCTTGCCCGGCGCCAGTCCGGCCTATGCCGCCGGCGATGACAGCCTGCCCCCCTCGGCGTTGCCCGATCTGCCGCCGCAGACCGACCCGTGGCTCTATCGCGGCAGCGACGTGCCGCATGACAAGGAGTGGTATTTCGGCACGCTGCCCAATGGGCTCCGCTGGGCGGTGCGGCACAATGGCGTGCCGCCGGGGCAGGTTTCGATCCGTATCCGCATGGACGTCGGTTCGTTGTTCGAGCGGCCGGGCGAGGAGGGTTTCGCGCATCTGCTGGAGCATCTGGTGTTCCGCCAGTCGCGCTATCTGGGGGAGGCGCAGGCAATCCCCACGTGGCAGCGGCTCGGCGCAAGTTTCGGCACCGACACCAATGCCGAGACCACGCCCACCCAAACCGCGTTCAAGATTGACCTGCCCGGCGCGACGCCGGCCGGCCTGAACGAGAGTTTCAAGATCCTGTCGGGGATGATGATCGCGCCGACGCTGAGCGAAAGCGATATCCGCACCGAAGTGCCGATCGTGCTGGCCGAAAAGCGCGAGCATGGCGGCGCGGGAGAGCGGGTGCAGGACGCCAGCCGCGCGGTGATCTTCGCCGGCCAGCCGATGGGCGACCACTCGACCATCGGCTCGGTGGCCAGCGTCGCCGGCGCGCATGAGGCCGCCGTGCGTGCGTTCCATGCCCGCTGGTATCGCCCCGAAAACGCCGCGATCATCGTGGCGGGCGATGCCGATCCCCGGCTGATGGCGGCGCTGATCGCCAAATGGTTCGGCGATTGGCCGGCGCCGGCCAAGCGCGAGCCTGTGCCCGATTTCGGCGCGCCAATGCCCGAGCCGGGCGCCGATCCCGCCAACCCTGTGGGTCCGGTGCGCGTGGTGGTGGAGCCTGATGTGCCTCGCTCGCTGAGCTTTGCGGTGGAGCGCGCGTGGCATGAAAAGCACGACACGATCACCTATAATCAGGGCTTGATGATCGATCAGGTGGGGCAGGCGATCATCAACCGCCGGCTGGAAACCCGCGCCCGCGTCGGCGCCAGCTATATCGCTGCCCAGATCGGTCAGGAGAATGACAATCGCTCGATCGACGGCACCTTTGTCCAGATCACCCCGATCGACGGCGATTGGCGCCGGGCGCTGCATGATGTCCGCGCGGTGATCGCCGATGCGCTGGCCAGCCCGCCGAGCACCGAGGAGATCGCGCGCGAAATCGCCGAAATCAACGTCACGTTCGAATCGCAGGTCCAGCAGCGCACGCTCGCCCCCGGCGGGCGGCTGGCCGACGACCTGGTGCAGGCGCTGGATATTCACGAGACCGTGGCTTCGCCCGAGACGGTGTTGCAGATATTCCAGAGTTCGATCCCGCTGTTCACCCCCGATGCGGTGCTGGCGCATAGCCGCAAGCTGTTTCAAGGCGCGGCGATCCGGGCCATCTATGTGACCCCCGATGCCGGTGATGGCGATGATGCCGCGCTGCGTGCTGCGATGCTGGCGCCGGCTGTGGCCGACCCCAGGGCGCGCGGCAATTTCGCGCCGGTGGCCTTCTCGCAGCTGCCGGTGATCGGCCAGCCCGCGCCGCCGCCGACGGTGATCGCCACCGGACTGTACGGGATCGAGCAGCTCAATTTTGCCAATGGCGTCAAAGCGATGATCTGGCCCACCCCTGACGATCCGGGGCGGGTGACGGTGAAAGTGCGGTTTGGCACGGGATACCGCGCGTTCGGCGCCGGGGATGCCGCCAATGCGGCGCTGGCCCGGCTGGCGCTGGTGTCTTCGGGTGAGAGCAAGTTGGGGCAGGAGGAGCTGGATCGTATTTCGACCGGGCGCAAGCTGGGGTTCGATTTCCGGGCTGAGGACGGGTTTTTCACTTTCCAGGGCGATACCCGCGCCGAGGACCTGACCGATCAGCTCTATCTGTTTGCCGCCAAATTCGCGATGCCGCGCTGGGATGCGGCGCCGTTGTTGCGGGCGAAGGCCTTGGCCCGGCTTCAGGCCGAGTCCTATGCCGCATCGCCGCAAGGCGTGCTGGAGCATGATTTGCGCTATCTTCAGCATGGCAATGCGCCGCGCTATGCGCCGGCAAGCTCGGCGCAGATCGCTGCGGTAACGCCCGAGAGCTTCCGCGCGCTATGGGCGCCGATACTCGCCGCGGGGCCGATCGAGGTGCAGGTGTTCGGCGATTACGACCGGGCGAAGGCGATTGCCGCCCTGCAGGCGACGTTTGGCGCGCTGCCCGCGCGTTCGGCGGCGCCGGTGGTGGTCGCGCCGGAATCGGGCGGGGTGGCCGCGCCCAATGCCGCGCCGCTGATCTTGCGCCACAAGGGCGATGCCAATCAGGCAGCGGCGCTGGTCTCGTGGCCCACCGGTGGCGGCGCGGCGGGCCTGCGCGAATCGCGTCAGCTGGAGGTGCTGGCCCAGCTGTTCACCGGCCGGCTGATCGATGCGATGCGTGAGAAAGCGGGGGCGAGCTATGCCCCGCAGGTCGCGTCCGAATGGCCGATGGACCTGAGCGACGGCGGCGCGATCACTGCGCTGGCCCAGCTGCAACCAGAGGCGGTGCCGGCGTTCTTCGGCACGGCGGACAAGATCGCCGCTGACCTTGCCGCCACCCCGCCGGGCGCCGACGAACTGGCCCGCGTGATCGAGCCAATGCGCCAGCAGATCACCCGCGCCGCGACCAGCACAGCTTTCTTCATGTGGCAGGTCGAAGGTGCCACGCAGCAGCCATCGCGGCTGGCGGCGGTGCGCACGGTTCTCACCGACTATACCGAGATCACGCCGGAGCAGTTGCAGGCACTGGCCGCGCGCTATCTGAAGGCGGGCGCGGCGTGGCGGCTGGCGGTGTTGCCCGAGGCGAAGGCGAAGGTTGGACGTTAGTTTGGGCGGCTGCGGAGGGGCACCTGTGCCTGCCCAAGTCTGTTTGATTGGCGGTCCTGACGGCCCGCGAAGCCTGTTCCATCCCGCGCCCCTCCCGACCTCCCACAGGGTACATACTGGATGGGAGGTCGAGAGGGGGCGCGGGATGGAACAGGCCTGCGTCCTTAAACCATCTCCGGCATCTGCTGGCTGGCGCAGTGGAACCCGCCGCCGCCGGCCAGCACGGCCGATGCCGGCAATCCGATACAATCGCGCGTCGGGAACAGCGCCGCTACCGCCGCTACCCCCTCGGAATCGTGGCCGCTGCCAAAGGTTGGCACCACCACCAACCGGCTGGTAATCGCGAAATTCATATAGCTGGCGGGCTCGATCCGCCCGTCCCGCTCGATCAAACCCGGCGATGGCACCTCCGCAACGCTGAGCCCAAACGCCTTGGCGCGGGCATGGGCGTCGGCATAGATCGCGGCATTGGGATCATTTTCGCCCGTGGCACGCGGCACCGCCAGCACGCCCGGCGCGACAAACCGCGCCAGGTTGTCGACATGTCCGTCAGTGTGGTCGTTGACGAGGCCGTCCGCCAGCCACAGCACGCGGGTGAACCCAAGGTCGCTTGCCAGCCGCGCCTCTATGTCCCGGCGCATCAGGTCGGGGTTGCGGTTGGGGTTCAGCAGGCATTGCTCGGTCGTCACCACCAGCCCGGTGCCATCGCAATCCACCGCACCACCCTCCAGCACCCAATCCGCCCTTGTGACCGCGAGCCCGGCATGGTGCGCCAGCTCCGCCCCGATGCTCTCATCGCCCGGCATCCGGTATTTGCCGCCCCAGCCGTTGAAGCCAAAGCGCCGCGCGGTGCGGGTGCCGCCCGCGCCCAGCATCACCAGCGGCCCGGTGTCGCGCAGCCAGATGTCGCCATAGCTGCGCACTTCGATCGCTACCGTTGCCGAAACCAGCTCCTTTGCGCGCGCCGCATTGGCCGCATTGCGGGTGATCAGCCGGACCTGCTGGCCGCTCTGCGCCACTGCATTGGCGAAACCGGCGATCTGCACCTGCGCCTCGGCCAGAAAGCCCGGCCATTCGTCGGCATCATGCGGAAAGCCGATCCATAGCCAGTCTTGGGGATGCCATTCGGGGGGAAAACTGTCGGTCATCGGGTGCGCATACAGCGGAAGCGGGCTTGCCGGAAGCGGCGCTTGCGGGCATTTCCTCCGCCATGACCGCCCGCAACATCGCGCCCGACTGGCAATCCGCCCTGGCCCGCGCCGAGGCCTGTTCGCCGTTCCTGTCGCGCACGATGGACCGCTTGCCCGATCTGGTGGCGCTGCTCGGCGCGGGAGAGGGCGAGGCGGGTTTACTGTGGGCGCGGAAGGCGGGCGAGGGTGCGCCCGATCTCGGCGCGGCTTTGCGGCGGGAGCGGCTGGCCATGGCGCTGGCGCTGGCGATTGGCGATCTGGCGGGGGCATTTCCGCTGGCGCGCGTGACGGCGGAGCTTACTGCGCTGGCCGACCGCGCGCTGGATGCCGCGATTGCCGAGGGCATAGCGCTGCGCGCGCCCGATGCCTGTAATGCCGGCTTCACCGCGCTGGCGCTGGGCAAGCAGGGCGCGGGGGAGCTGAATTACTCGTCCGACATCGACCCGATCCTGATCTATGACCCAGCCACCTTGCCGCGCCGAACGCGTGACGATCCGGCCGAGGCGGCACAGCATGTCGCGCGCCATATCGTGCGGCGGCTCGCGCATGTCGATGCCGAGGGCTATGTGTTCCGCGTCGACCTGCGGCTGCGCCCGGCGTCGGAGGTCAGCCCGCTGGCGATCCCGGTGGACGGCGCGCTCAGCCATTATGAGAGCGCCGGGCTGGCGTGGGAGCGGGCGGCGTTCATTCGCGCGCGCGCGGCGGCTGGCGATATCGCGCTGGGTGAGGGGTTTCTCGCCGCAATTCGCCCGTTTGTGTGGCGCAAGAGCCTGGATTTCGGGGCAATCATGGAGATTGCGCGGCTGACCCGCCGGATCCGCGCGGCGCATGGCGGGGCGGCGCTGCCCGGCCCAGGGTTCGATGTGAAGCGCGGGCGCGGCGGCATCCGCGAGGTCGAGTTCTTTGCCCAGACGCATCAGCTGATCCACGGCGGGCGCAACCCGGCGCTGCGGCTTCGGGGCACGCGGGCCAGTCTCGATGCGCTGGCGGCGGCGGGAATTATCGATGCGGGCGAGGCGCTTATGCTGGGCGAGGCCTATGACCGGCTGCGCGCAATCGAGCATCGGTTGCAGATGGTTGCAGACCTGCAGACGCATAGCCTGCCCGCATCCGAGGCCGCGATCGACGCGGTGGCGCGGCTCGACGGGCTGGCCGATGGCGCGGCTCTGGTGGAGGAGTTGCGGGAGATTACCGGCATGGTGGCGGCCAGCTATGACCGGCTGATCGATGCCAGCCCGGTGGGGCCGGATAGCGCTACGCCGCCGCGCGGGGCGGCGTTGGTGGCGGATCTGGCGGCACTGGGCTTCGCCGATCCCGCCGCGATTGCCGAGCGGATTGCCGGCTGGCGGGGTGGCAGCTTGCGGGCGCTGCGTAGTGACGCTGCTTTGGCGGCGTTGGATGCGGTGCAACCGGCGTTGCTGGCGGCGCTGGCCCGCGCGCCGGAGCCGGAGCAGGCGTTGCTCCGCTGGGAGCGGATGGTTGGCAATCTGCCCAGCGTGGTCAACCTGTTCCATCTGCTGGAGGCGCGGCCCGGGTTGCTCGAATTGCTGGCGCGGGTGCTGTCTTTGGCGGCGCCTTTGGCCGATGCTTTGGCGGCGCGGGCTGATTTGCTGGATACGCTGATCGATGCCAGCGCCTTTGCCCTGCCGCCGGCGACCGAGGAGCTTGCGGCGGATTTTGCGCGGGGCGAGGCGGGCGATGATTACCAGCGGCGGCTGGACAGCGTGCGGCGCAAGGTGGGTGAGGCACGCTTTGCGCTGGGGGTGCAGTTGATCGAGGGGCGGCACGATCCGCTGGCCATTTCCGCCGGGCTGTCGCGGGTGGCGGAGGCGGCGATTTGCGCACTGGCGGAGGCGGCGATTGCCGAATTTGCTGCGGCGCATGGGCGGATTGCCGGGGGTGAGTTAGTGATCCTCGGGCTTGGGCGGCTGGGCGGCGGGGCATTGACCCATGCCTCTGATCTGGATGTGATCTATCTGTTTACCGGTGATTTTTCGGGCGAATCGGATGGGCCGAAACCGCTGGGCACCACCACCTATTTCAACCGGCTGGCCAGCCGGATCGGTGCTGCGCTGAGTGTGCCGACGGCGGAGGGCGCGCTGTATGAGGTGGACACGCGGCTGCGGCCGCAGGGCGCGCAGGGCCTGCTGGCGGTCAGCACCGAGAGTTTTGCCCGGTATCAGCGGGAGAGCGCCTGGACCTGGGAGCATATGGCGCTGACCCGGGCGCGGGTGGTGTTCGGATCGGCGGCGGCGCGGGCCGAACTGGCGGGGATTATCGCGGAGGTTTTGGAGCGGCCACGCGATCCCGCTACACTGCGCGAGGATGTGCTGGCGATGCGGGCGCGGATGGCGGAGCATAAGCCGCCGCGCGGCACACTGGATGTGAAATTGCTGCGCGGCGGGTTGGTCGATGTCGAGTTCCTGGTGCACTTTCTTCAGCTGCGCGACCATGCCGCGCTGACCCCCGATCTGGGCGCCGCGTTGGCGGAATTGGCGGGAAAAGCGGCTTTGCCGGGCGAATTGCCGGGGGCGTTCGCGTTTCTGTCGCGGCTGCTGGTGGCGGCGCGATTGCTCGCGCCCGATGCTGCGATGCCCCCGCCCGCCGCCGCTGCCGCGCTTGCCAAGGCGGCCGGATGCGGCGATTGGGATGGGCTGACCGCCGCATTGGCCGCATCACGCAACAATGTAGCGGCGGCGTGGCTGGCGGTGTTTGGTGAGACTTTGGAGATCGATCGATGAACCCCGGCGACCCCGTTCCCGACATCGCGTTGACCGCACCCGACGGCGCCGCTGTGCGCGCGTCCGATTACGTCGGGCGCAAGCTTGTGCTGTTTTTCTATCCGAAGGATGACACGCCGGGATGCACCACCGAGAACCAGGATTTTTCGGCGTTGGCGGGGGACTTTGCCTCAGCGGGCGTGGCGCTGCTGGGGATCAGCAAGGATACGCCGGCGCGGCATCAGAAGTTCATCGCCAAATATGGCCTCACCGCCCCGTTGGCCAGCGATGGCGATCCGGGCCTATCCGACGCGCTGGGCATCTGGGCCGAGAAGGTCAATTATGGTCGGACATATATGGGCATGGTGCGCACCACGCTGCTGGTTGGGGCGGACGGGCGGATCGCGCAGGTGTGGAGCAAGGTAAAGGTCAAGGGCCATGCCGCCGAGGTGCTGGCGGCGGCGCAGGCCCTGTGATCAGCGTATCCAGCGCGGTTCAAGCCGCACTGCTGCTGCCCGATCCGCGCGCGCGGGTGATGGCAGCGCGGCAAGCGGCGCGGGACTGGCGGTTGGGGCGGCTGGGCTCTGCGTTCGATGTGGCGATGCCCGAGCGGCCGGCGCCGGTGCCGGGGTTGGAGCTGCTGCCGCCGGGCCGCATGCCCAAGCGCGGCAAGGGCGGGTCGCTGCGCGCGCGGATCGCGCTGTGGCATGCTTTGGCGCATATCGAATTTGTCGCGATCGATCTGGCGCTCGATATTGTCGGGCGGTTCGGGGGCGTGCTCGGCCCGGCATTTGTCGGCGATTTCCTGAGCGTCGCGGCCGATGAGGCGATGCATTTCGCACTGATCGAGCGGCATCTGCGGGCGCTGGGCAGTCATTATGGCGCGCTGCCGGCGCATGATGGCTTGTGGGAGGCGGCGCATGAAACGCGGCATGATGCCTTGGCGCGGCTGGCGATCGTGCCGATGGTTCTGGAGGCGCGGGGGCTGGATGTGACGCCGCTGATGCTGGAGCGGGTGCGCGCCAGCGGCGATGCTGTGGGTGTACGCATCCTGTCGCGCATTTTGTCTGATGAAATTCGCCATGTCGCTTACGGGGTGAATCACTTTTGCCGTCTGTGCGAAAATGGCGGAAAAGTGCCCGAAGCGGCATGGGGTGACTTGGTCGCCCGCCATTTCCGTGGGGGGTTGAAGCCACCATTCAACGACTCAGCGCGGGAACAAGCCGGTCTATCGCGGGTTTTCTACGGCGCCCTTGCAACATAACGCCCGCTACGGTTAGCCACGTGGTCAGAGACGGCGGGGGGTTTCCACCATCTCGAAAGTTGAAAGCGCATCACGGCATAATGTCGGATGCGGCTTTGTTCGAACGGCGCGGGTCTCGACCGGCGCAAGATCAGGGTATTCCGAGTGGTCGCCAATTTGATTGCCAGTTCATTGCGTCTTTGCCTGCCCGCATTGGCTGCCTGCATTGGCATCGGGGCCGTACCGGCCTATGCCAACAGCAGCGCCAGCGCCGATATCTCCGCTCCGCTGCGCGCCGCCCAGGTCGCCCCTCCGGTAACCGGCGGTGACCGCGAATTCCGCCAGCTGTTCACCTCGTGGCGTGCCCTCGATGGCAATAGCCAGAGCGGCAAGATCAACCCATCGTTCGCCGCCGCTTCGTTCGGCGCTTCGCCGCTATCGGTTTCGATCCCGTCGCAGGTTCCGGTGGAGGGCTTCCGCCTGACCAGCGAGTTCGGCATGCGATGGCACCCGGTGCTGGGCGGCCGCCGCGCGCACAAGGGCGTTGATCTGGCCGCGCCGATCGGCACCCCGGTTCACGCCACCGCCGACGGCATCATTGCCCGCGCCGACTGGTTCAGCGGCTATGGCCTGTATGTCCAGATCGAGCATGGCGGCAATCTGGAGACGCGCTATGGCCATATGTCGCGCCTTAATGTCGCCGCTGGCCAGATGATCCACAAGGGCGAGATTGTTGGCTATGTCGGCATGACCGGCCGCACCACCGGGCCGCATCTGCATTACGAAGTGCGCGTCGCCGGCGAGGCGGTTAACCCGATCCCCTATATGCAGGGTGCGGTCAGCAGTGTTCCGGTGACGGCGCTGGCTTCGGCCGAGACCACCACGACCTCGCTGCCGGCGGTTGCCGCCACCGATGCTGGCGACGAATAGATCACAGTTCATTCTGGAGAGGATGGGAAAGGGCGGCAGGCAACTGCCGCCCTTTTTGTTTGGCGATTGTATCGCTTGCAGACACGGGCTGGCTCGCGACTGGAATCGCCCCCATTCTTGCCCCTCCCGCCGTTCCATCGTATCTCGAAAAGCGGACGTGGAACCACTACGGGTACGGGATTTCCGATGACGACATCACTGTACGACCTTAGAGCATCGTGCCAAAAAGTGGGTACCGGTTTTTGGCAATAAACGATGCGAAAACAAACACTCTAGAGCAAGATGCGATTCTGTTTTATCGCATCTTGCTCTAGAGTGCCCACCTTCCTTCAGACCGTGCGGGCTGTTGGGGTTTTCTTGATCGTGCGGCCGCTCATTGCGCGGAGATAGGCGCTGATCCCGACGATTTCGTCAACGCGCGCCTCTTTGACGACATGGCGCCTTTTCATTTTCAAATAGAAGCGGCTTGGCACCATGCCGTGTGGGGACTGGAAGCCACGAAAACCGGTGTTTTCGCCCCACCTGCGCTGGTCGGACCGGTTCCGTTCAGCGATTTGCGGGCTATGATCGAGAATGCGGAAATGGCGCTAGCGGCCCTAACCCCCGGCGAGGTGAATAGCTGGGCGAGCAAGGATTTGAATCTTCAGATTGGCCCGCGAATGCTCGCCTTCACTTCGGAGACCCTCATTCTCTCCTTCTCGTTGCCGAACTTCCATTTTCACGCCGTCACTGCCTACGACATCCTACGCTCGCGAGGCGTACCTCTCGGCAAGCGCGATTACGAGGGGCGGCTACGCACCCGACCGGTGTAAACCGAAGGTCTGCTACCACACCGCGCAAAACTAACGACAGCCGTTCCGCATCCACCCAACTCCCGCCGTCCGCCCGAGCGTGTTCGCAAACGACAGCTATCGCCTTTTGCGTTAGGCCCCCAGCAGCCGCTGTGCCATCGCGCGCACATCTGCGGCCATCTCGGGATGTTCCAGCGCCAGCGCCAATGTGGCCTCGACAAAGCCCAGTTTGGAGCCGCAATCGAAGCGGCGCCCCTCGAATGTGACGGCGTGGAACGGCTGGGTGCCGATCATCCGGGCCATCGCGTCGGTCAGCTGGATCTCGCCGCCGGCGCCCTTTTCCTGACCCTCCAGCACACGCATCACCTCGGGCTGCAGGATATAGCGGCCCGAGATGATCAAGTTGGACGGCGCTGCCTCGACGGTCGGCTTTTCGATCAGACCGGTGACTTCGCTCACCAACCCGCCGAACCCGTCCAGCGCCGCGCCCGGCGCGATCACGCCATAGCTGGAGACCTCCTCGCGCGGCACTTCCAGTACGCTGATCAGATTGCCGCCGACGCGGTTATAGGCCTCGACCATCTGCTTCATGCAGCCTGCGCCCGGCGCGCCGATCATCAGCTCATCGGGCAGGAAAATCGCAAACGGTTCATTGCCGATGATCGCGCGCGCACACCAGATGGCGTGGCCCAGCCCCATCGGCACCTGCTGGCGCACGGTCACCAGATTGCCCGGCTGGATGCGGGTCGGCTCCAGCACCTCCAGCGTCTTGCCGCGCCCGGCCATCGTCGCCTCAAGCTCGTAAGCGGTGTCGAAATGCTCGACAATCGCCGCCTTGCCGCGCCCGGTGATGAAGATCAGCTGCTCGATCCCGGCCTCGCGCGCCTCATCCACCGCATATTGGATCAGCGGCCGATCGATGATCGGCAGCATCTCCTTGGGGATAGCCTTGGTTGCGGGCAAAAACCGCGTGCCCAGGCCAGCGACCGGGAACACCGCCTTGCGGACGGGTTTGATACCATGCGTGTTCATACAGACCTCATGCCAGCCGCGGGTTGCAATGGCGTTAACCTTACCATGATGTAACGTGCAAGCCCGATTGGGCACCTGCTTGCCCCCTGCTTGCCCCCCTGCTGCCCCCCCTGCTTGCAAGGCACCGTAAAGCGGCTAAACGACGCGCTATGGATAAGATCATCATTGAGGGCGGCAAGCGGCTGTCGGGCACCGTACCGGTATCGGGCGCAAAGAATTCGGCGCTGACGCTGCTGCCCTGCGCGCTGCTGACCGATGAGCCGTTGACGCTGCGCAATCTGCCCCGGCTGGCCGATATCGACTCGTTTCAACACCTGATGAACCAGTTCGGGGTTTCCACAACCATCGCCGGCAGCCGCCCTGAGGATTTCGGGCGGGTGATGACGCTGGCCGCGACGCGGGTGACATCGACCGTCGCGCCCTACGAGCTGGTGCGCAAGATGCGCGCCTCGATCCTGGTGTTGGGTCCGATGCTGGCGCGTTCCGGCGAGGCGACGGTGTCGCTGCCGGGTGGGTGCGCCATCGGCAACCGGCCGATCGATCTGCATCTGAAGGCGCTGGAGGCTCTGGGTGCCGACATCGAGCTGGCTGCCGGTTATGTCCGGGCGCGGGCCCCTGATGGCGGCCTGCCCGGCGGACGGTACAGCTTTCCGGTGGTGTCGGTGGGGGCGACCGAAAACGCATTGATGGCCGCCGTGCTGGGGCGCGGCAAAAGCACGCTGCATAACGCCGCGCGTGAGCCCGAGATCGTAGACCTGTGCCGGATGCTGGTGGCGATGGGGGCCGATATCGAGGGCATTGGCAGCGCCGACATCACCATCCACGGCGTGCCCCGGCTGCACGGCGCGACCTATCAGGTGATGCCCGACCGGATCGAGGCGGGCA
>JANXUK010000061.1 GCA_025356275.1 Sphingomonadales bacterium
TGTAGAGCCGGTGCGGCTTGAGGCTGCCGCCGGCCTTGACCGCGCCGTCATCGGGGGCCGGGTTGTCGAGGCACGCCACGATTCCGCTCACGATATCATCGACATAGGTGAAGTCGCGGTACATGTCACCGTGGTTGAACACCGGGATCGGGCGCCCCTCCATGATCGCCTTGGTGAAGATCCACATCATCATGTCTGGCCGCCCCCACGGGCCATAAACGGTGAAAAACCGCAATCCGGTCAGAGGGAGCCGGTAGAGATGCGCATAGGTCTCGCTCATCAGCTCGTCGGCTTTTTTGGTGGCGGCATAGAGGCTTAGCGGGTGATCGACGCGGTCCTCCACCGCAAAGGGCAGTTTGGTGTTGCCGCCATAGACCGAGGACGAACTGGCATAGACCATTGGCAATCCGCCCCGGTGCCGCGCGACCTCCAGCATGTTGAGGTGCCCGGTGAGGTTGGAGGTGACATAGGCATGCGGATTCTCGATCGAATAGCGCACCCCGGCCTGCGCCCCCAGGTGGATGATCCGCTCGAATTCATGCGCCTTTAGCGCCGCCGTGAGCCCGGGGTAATCGGCGAAATCCTGCCGCAAAAAGGTGAAGCGATCGCCGCCCGCCGCCGCCAGACGCGCGATCCGGGCCTCCTTCAGCCGCACATCGTAATAGGCGTTGACGCAATCGAGCCCGATCACACTGTCCCCGCGCGCCAGCAGGCGCATCGCGACGCTGTAGCCGATGAAGCCGGCGGCGCCGGTAACCAGAACTTTCATGCTTGACCCTCAATGTGCCAATAGGTGACTCAATGGACGCGCTACTGCCCGGTTTTGCGGTTTGGCGCCAGTTTGTTTGGCCACCTGCCGGCAGCAAAGCCTGTGCCATCCCGCGCCCCCTCCCAACCTCCCATTCAGGATACACGCTGTGGGAGGTCGGGAGGGGCGCGGGATGGCACAGGCTTACACCACCAAAGCCTCACAGGCTTCTGTAGTCTGCGGTACCTAACGCGAGATTGACGGGCGCGGGCGGATCATTCGCACCGCATTAGCGGCGATCTGATGGGCCACCAGGCGCGGGCGCTTTTACCAAATCTTAGACTTTGGCGTGCATCGCCGAGGGTAAGGGGCCTGATCACGATGATTCCTAGCGTCAAAACTGCCCGATTTCTGACCCCCGCAGCCGCAACGCTGCGGCGGTTGAGGGGCGACAATCAGGCGGTGGCGATCCTTGAGTTCGCGTTCGTGATGCCGTTCCTGATCGGCATCCTGCTGGCCATCCTTCAGATTTCGCTGACCTTTCTGGCGCAGGAAAGCCTGGAGACGATCGCCGAATCGGCAGGCCGCCAGCTGATGACGGGTCAGGCGCAAAAGGCCAATGCCGGCGCGGGGATGACCACCGCCAATCTTCAGGCAGCGATGTGCAACCGCAACGCCGCCAATGGTTCGGTGACCGTCTATGCCTCGCTGATCAATTGCAGCAATATCCAGGTCGATTTTACCACCGCCAACACATTTTCCGGTGCGGTGACCGGAGCGCCGACTCTGACCCACAATAGCGCTGGCGCGGTGACCAATACCGGCTCCGCCAGCGGCGGCAGCGCCAACCGCCAATACCTGCAAACCGGCGATATCGCCGCCGGCGGATCGACCCAGATCGTGGTGGTGCGGCTGGTCTATGAATGGTCGCTACAGGTGCTGCCGTTCGGGCTGGACCTCAGCAACGACAATTACACCTCGACCTCGGGCAGCATCACGACGCAGCACAACAATCGTGCGCTTTATGCGTCCTCGGTGCTGGTGACGGAGAATTACACGTGATGGGCGGCCTCTGTCGCGGAGTTCGTCGGCTTCTGCGCGACAGCGGCGGTGCCGCGCTGATCGAATTCGCGATGATATTTCCGCTGTTGCTGACAATGTTCCTGGGCAGTTTCATCCTGTCCGACATGATCGCTTGCAACCGCAAGGTGACGGTGGCCGCGCGCGAGTTGACCGATGTGACTTCGCGTTTCGCCTCGCTGCAGGCATCGGACCTCAGCACCATTCTGGCCGCCTCCAGCCAGGTGATGGTCCCCTACAAGGCCGCCAATACCTCGACGCGGGTCACCGAGATCAAGCTGCTGACCACCACCACCGCAACCGTACTGTGGAGCCAGGGCAGCCCCTCCAGTCAGGCGCTGGCCAAGGCGAGCACGATCACCCTGCCCGCGAACGCCTTCGCGGCCAATATGATCGGCAGCTACTTCATCGTCGGTGAGGTCTGGTACGCCTATACCCCGGTGCTGAAGATGGGCTCGGCCAATACTATCAACATGTATGACATCACCTACATGACCCCTCGCGTATCGGTGCCTTTGCCATGTTCAAACTGTTGATCCAGAGCCGCCGCGCGCCGTCGGGCATCATCGGCCGCTTCCTGTCGCGATTTGCCGCCGATCAGAGCGGCAATGTGCTGATGATCGTGGGCGGTGCGATGCTGATCCTGACGTTCGCGTTGGGTTTCGGCATCGATTACAGCCGCGCCGAGAAGATCCAGACCAAGCTGAATGCCGCTGCCGATGCCGCCGCGCTGCTGGCGGTCGATCCCACGATGATCACCCTATCCGATGCGACTGCCGCCACCGCGGAGCAGAACCTGTTCGACGGCGTTGCCGCGACGCTGTCGGGCGTGACCATCACCAGCCGCAGCGCGACCGCCGTCACCTCCAACAGCAGCAGCGTGTTCAACACCCGCACCGCTCAGCTGACCTACAGCGCGACGGTGCCGAACCTGTTCGGCAGCATCCTGGGCCGCCCCAATCTGACCATCGGCGGCACCGCGCAGGCCAACTCCTCGCTGCCGGCGAACATCAATTTTTATGTCGCGCTGGATACGTCGCCCTCGATGCTGTTGCCGACAACCTCGGCTGGCATCACCGCGCTGACCAATGCTACCATCAACAGCAGCTGGACCAGCGGCTGTGACTTTGCCTGCCACACCCACCATATCGAATATCTGCCATTCTGTATCACCGACAGCAGCGGACAGCTCATCGTGCTGGACTCGGCCACCAGCAGCATTGCCTATCGCTATAACACCAGCACCAAGGCGGTGTATAATCTGGCCGGCACGCAGATCGGCAACAACGGCACGTTCAGCGGCGGCACCGGCAGCAATTGCGGCAACTCGACCAGCTCGACCAACTACACGCTGACGTACAAGACCCAGGTGGGCAATATCAACACCAGCGTGCCGGTGCTCTATGCCGACACGTTCTGGCTGGCACGGAATTTCGGCGCGGTGCGCGGGTCGCCCGCCACGGTGCAACTGCGCGTCGACGCCGAAACCAGCGCGGCACAGAACGTGATCACCTATGCCCAGACGCTGGAATCGCAGGCGGCGAGCAACGGCACCCCGGTCGCGTACAAAATGTCCTTTTACAAATACAATTATTCCACGCCGACCCAGCTGACGCTGATGACCGATGTCACCGGCCAGGTGCCGGCAGTGGTAGTGCCCGATCTGGGGCTGCAACAGGAATATCTCTACAGCTATTTCCAATGGACCGGCGCCACCAGCAGTGCGATCACGACCAATGACCAGGACACCGATTTCACCACGATGTTCAACAGTATGAACACCGCGATGCCGACCCCGGGCACCGGCCTGTCCAACTCCACGCCGCAGGAGGTGTTGATGATCATCACCGACGGCATGGCCGATCAGACGGTCTCCGGCCAAAGCTGCCAGAGCACCAGCAATCGCGGCTGTGTCCAGCTTCAGGGCAGTCACATCACCCAATGCAACACGATCAAGTCCCGCGGTATCCGCATCGCGATCCTCTATACCCAGTATCAGCCGTCGACGATCAACGGCTTCGGGCTGAGCTTTGCCAACACAGTGTCGAGCAACAACATCCCCTATATCGCCTCGCAGCTTCAGGCCTGTGCCACCACCAACCCCGATGGATCGGTCCTGTTCCAGCAGGTGTCGACCAATGGCGATGTGTCGGCGGCGCTGAACGCGCTGTTCTCCCAAGCGGTGCAAACCGCGCACCTGACCCAATGACGCCGGTGTCAACCGCGCAGCTGACCCAAAGACCCTTTGCAAACCGCGCATCTGACGCGGTAAGGCTGGCCGCTGCGGGTTGACGCGGGGGCGCGGCGTGCCCACGCTGGGTCGCATGCAATTCCTTTCCGACAATGCCGCCGCCGTCCATCCCGCGGTGTGGGCCGCTATGGCCCGCGCCGATGCCGCCGATGCGCCCTATGACAATGACTCGCTGAGCGCCCGACTCGACGATGCCTTTTCGGCGCTGTTCGGGCGGGCGTGCAGCGCCTTGTGGGTGGCCAGCGGAACGGCGGCCAATTGCCTCGCCCTCGCGGCGATGGTAGCGCCGCATCGGGGCATCATCTGCCACCGTGATGCGCATATCGAGACCGATGAATGCGGCGCGCCGGGCTTCTTCACCCATGGCGCTAAATTGATGTTGGCGGGCGGCGCGGATGCCAAGCTGACCCCGGACGCCGTCGCCGCGCTGATCGCGCCGATCCGCCGCGATGTCCACCGGGTGTGGCCACAGGCGATCTCGATCACCCAGGCCACAGAGGCTGGCTGCGCCTATCGCCCGGCCGAGGTCGCGGCTTTGGGCGAATATGCGGGGACGCATGGCTTTGGCCTGCATATGGACGGCGCGCGCTTTGCCAATGCGGTGGCGTATCTGGGGTGTTCGCCTGCTGAGGCCAGCTGCGACGGCGGGGTGGCCGCGCTCAGCTTCGGCTTCGTCAAGAACGGCGGCATGGGGGCCGAGGCGCTGGTGCTGTTCGATCAGGGGCTGGCCGAGACCATCCGTTTTTCCCGCAAGCGCGCCGGGCATCTGCAATCCAAGGGACGCTTTCTGGCGGCGCAGATCCTGGCGATGGTCGAGGGCGACCTGTGGCTGGCCAACGCGCGCGCTGCCAATGCCGCCGCGCAGGAGGTTGCGGGCGCCGCAAGGGACCGCCTGCTCCACCCCGTCGAGGCCAATGAGCTGTTCATCCGGGTCAGTGCCGCCGAACGCGGCAGTTTGCGCGCGCAGGGCTTCGGCTTTTACGACTGGGGCAGCGATGGCGCGCGGCTGGTCACCGCATGGAACAGCGATGCCGGCCACATCGCCAAGCTGGCGCGCGCGGTTGCTGTCTTGTGAGCAACGGATAATGGGCAATGGCTATCATCTGCGCGGGCGCTCGCTGCTGGCATTCGTGCTGGTCGCGCTGATCTGGGGGTCGACGTGGTTTGCCATCAAGAACCAGATCGGCACCGTGCCCGCCGGGTGGAGCGTGGTGTGGCGCTTTGCGTTGTCCAGCGTGGGCATGGTGCTGCTGGCGCGGGTGCGGGGGGATAGCCTGCGCCTGCCGCCGGGCGGGCAGAAACTGGCGATGCTGATCGGGTTGAGCCAGTTCTGCCTCAATTACGAATTCGTCTATCAGTCGGAGCGGTACCTGACCTCGGGCATCGTGGCGGTGGTTTATGCGCTGTTGCTGGTGCCCAATGCGCTGTTTTCGGCATTGTTTCTGGGTACGAAGCTGCGCGGGCGGTTCGTGCTGGGCTCGGGCGTAGCGATAGCGGGGATCGCGATGCTGCTGTTGCATGAGGTGCGGCTGGCCCCGCCGGGGGCGCAGGTGCCGCTGGGGATCGCGCTGGCCTGCGCCGGGCTGATCGCGGCGTCGGTGTCCAACGTGCTGATGGCCGGCAAGGTGGCGCGCGGGTCGGGGCCGGTGCCGCTGATGGCGTGGTCGATGATCTGGGGGACGGCGATCGATATCGTGTTCGCGCTGGTCCACGATGGCCCGCCGGCGTTCGATACCCAGCCGCATTACTGGCTGGGCATCGCCTATCTGGCGATCATCGGCTCGGTGGTGACGTTCCCGCTCTATGCCGCGCTGATCCGTGACATTGGCGCCGGGCGGGCGGCATATAACGGCGTGGCGGTGCCGGTGGTGGCGATGCTGCTGTCGAGCCTGCTGGAGCATTACCGCTGGAGCGTGCTGGCGGCGGCGGGGGCGGCATGCGCGATGATCGGCCTGTTGATCGCGCTGCCGGGTCGGGCTCAGAGCGTGGTGAGCGAGGCCAGTCCCTCGACATAGCTGGGGTAAAGCGGCCGCCAGCCGAGCAGCCGCGTCGCCCTGCCATTGGCGACGCGGCGGTTCTCGGCATAGAAGCCACGCGCCATCGGGGACAGGCCGGCGTCGTCCAGCGATTGCAGCGGCGGCAGCGGCAGGCGCAGGCGAGCGCATGCCTCGGCGATTACGGCGTTGTGAGACGCGGGGCAGTTATCGGCGATATTCCAAGCCCCCGGCGCGGCCCCGGTATCGATCGCGGCCAGAACCGCGCCGGCAATATCGGCGACATGGGTGCGGCTGAACACCTGGTCCCTCAGGTCGATCCGGCGGGCGGTGCCAGCGCGCAGCCGCTCGATCACGCTGCGCCCCGGGCCATAGATGCCCGGCAGGCGGAAGCTGTGTGCGCCCAGGGCCAGCCAGCGCGCATCGGCCTCGGCGCGGGCGGTGCGGCGGCCCTGGCCGGTGGGCGCGGTTTCATCGACCCATGCGCCGCCGGTGTCGCCGTAAACGCCGGTCGACGACAGGTAGCCGAGCCATGCGGAGGCCTTGCCCAGCGCCGCGCCATAATGCACCAGCACCGGGTCCGCGCCGCCCGCCGGCGGCACCGAGGAGAGGATGTGGCTGGCCTGCGCGATGGCGGCATGGACCGCTGCGGGGTCCCCGAAATCCAAATCCCCGGCCGAGCCGGTCGCCTCGACAGACCACCCCCGCGCGCGCCATCGCGCCGCGATCACCTGCGCGCTGTATCCGAGGCCGAAGATCAACAGGCTGGGCATTGGCGGGCCTTGGCATGGGCAGGCCGTTCATGCGATTCAAATTTAGGGGGGCATATTTAGGGTGTCGTATCGCACCGGGCGATGCTTTAGGACGATTCTTATGGACGCTATCACCACGCAATCTCCCGCCCCGGCCCCGGCCCCGCCGCCCCTCATCCGCCGCGCCGATTATCGCCCGCCCGAATGGCATGTGCCCGAGGTCGCGCTTGATTTCACGCTGGGGGTGGAGCGCACGCTGGTCGCCGCGACGCTGAATGTTACGCGCGCCGCCGAGGGCGGGCGGACCCTGCGGCTCAATGGCGACGGGCTGACCGCGCAAAGCGTGATGGTCGATGGCCGCGTCGTCAATGACTGGCGGATGGATGGGCCAGACCTGCTGATCGACCTCGTCGGCGATGCGCATCGCATCACCATCGAGACCGCGATTGCCCCCGCGGCCAACAGCCAGCTGTCGGGGCTTTACGCCTCGAACGGCATGCTGTGCACCCAATGCGAGGCCGAGGGGTTTCGGCGGATCACCTTCTTCCCCGACCGGCCCGATGTGCTTTCGACCTATCGCGTGCGGATGGCGGGCGACAAAACCGCGTTCCCGGTGCTGCTGTCCAACGGCAATTGCGAGGCCAACGGTGAGAATCCGGACGGCACGCATTGGGCGCAGTGGCACGATCCCTGGCCCAAGCCGAGCTATCTGTTTGCGCTGGTCGCGGGCGATCTGGTGGTCAATTCGGACAGTTTCACCACGATGGGCGGGCGCAAGGTCACGCTGGGCATCTGGGTGCGCGCGGGCGACGAAAGCCGCACCGATCACGCGATGCGCAGCCTCAAGCATGCGATGAAATGGGACGAGGACGTGTTCGGGCGCGAATATGATCTCGACCTGTTCAACATCGTCGCGGTGGCCGATTTCAACGCGGGCGCGATGGAGAACAAGGGGCTCAACGTCTTCAACACCCGCTATGTTCTGGCCGACCCGGAGACTGCGACCGACGGCGATTATGACGCGGTCGAGGGCGTGATCGGGCATGAATATTTCCACAATTGGTCGGGCAACCGCGTCACCTGCCGCGACTGGTTTCAGCTGAGCCTGAAGGAAGGCTTCACCGTGCTGCGCGACCAGATGTTCAGCGCCGCCATGGGCTCACCCGCAGTCAAACGGATCGAGGATGTGCGGGTGCTGCGCTCGGCACAGTTCCCTGAGGATTCGGGGCCGCTGGCGCATCCGATCCGCCCCGATTCGTACCGCGAGATCGGCAATTTCTACACCGCCACCGTCTATAACAAGGGCGCCGAGGTGATCCGCATGATGCTGGTGATGGCGGGGCCGGAGGCGTTCCGGAAGGGCACCGACCTCTATTTCGCGCGGCATGACGGCGAGGCGGCGACCTGCGAGGATTTCATCAAGGCGATCGAGGATGGTGCCGGGCTCGACCTGACGCAGTTCCGGCTGTGGTATGCGCAGGCTGGCACGCCGCAGGTCACTGCGCGCCTGACGCATGCAGCCGACACCGCGACGCTGCGCCTGACCCAGGACGTGCCGCCGACGCCGGGCGAGCCCACCAAGGCGCCGATGCCGATCCCGCTGAAGATCGCGCTGTTCGACCGGGCATCGCAGACCAGCCATGGCGAGCAGCTGCTGGTGCTGGACACTGCCGAGGCCGAGTTCACCTTTCCCGGCTTTGCCAAGGCCCCGGTGCTGTCGATCAACCGGGGCTTTACCGCGCCGGTGGCGCTGGATGCGGGCAGCAGCACCGCCGATCTGGTGTTCCTGGCCGAGCATGATGACGATCCGTTCGCGCGCTATGAGGCGATGCAGCGGTTGATCGTCGGGCATGTGGTTTCGGCGGTGAAGGGCGATCTGGATGCCGCCGGGCGCGCCGCCGGGCGTGACGCTATTGGTGCGGCGATGGCGTCGGTGCTGGGTGATAACGGGCTGGACGATCTGATGCGCGGCGAGCTGATGATCCTGCCGGGTCACGCCTATCTGTCCGAGCAATTCGCGATTGCCGACCCCGGCGCGATCCAGGCCGAGCGTGAGGGGCTGAAAGCGTGG
Source organism: Sphingomonadales bacterium (assembly GCA_025356275.1). Lineage (GTDB taxonomy): Bacteria > Pseudomonadota > Alphaproteobacteria > Sphingomonadales > Sphingomonadaceae > Novosphingobium. The sequence goes on from JANXUK010000061.1 coordinate 8,897, forward strand.
CTGGCGAAGGCCAATCGCGCCGCCTATGCCGCGCTGCATGACCGGGCGAGCAACGTCGGCTTCAGCCTTGATGCCCCCGCGCGGGGAGCGCGCAAGATCAAGACGCAGGCGCTGGTCACGTTGGCGGCGGGCGACCCGGTGGGCGCAGCAGTGCGCGCGGCCCGGCAATATGATGCCGCCGACAATATGACCGACCGGCAGGGCGCGCTGATGGTGCTGTGCGGCCTGAACAGCCCTGAACGCGTGCGGTGTCTGGCCGATTTCCATGACCGCTATGCCGGCGATGCGCTGGTGATCGACAAGTGGTTCAGCCTCCAGGCGGGGTCGCTGCACCCCGATGTGCTGGCGCAGGTGCGCGAACTGGCGACGCATGCGGATTTCACGATGACCAACCCGAACCGGGTGCGCGCGCTGTATATGGCGATGGCGGTCAATCCGGGGGCGTTCCACGATCCGTCGGGCGCCGGCTATGCGATGATTGCCGACCTCGTGCTGGCGCTGGACCCGATCAATGCGTCGACGGCGGCGCGGTTCGTGGCGCCGCTGGGGCGGTGGCGGCGGATCGAGCCGGGGCGCTCAGCGTTGATGCGCGGGGCGCTGGAGCGGATTGCGGCTGCGCCCAAACTCTCGCGCGATACGCATGAGCAGGTGAGCCGCAGCCTTGGTTGAGGTGATCGCGGCCGGGCTGGACGGTGTTGCGCATGGCTTTCTGGGCCGGCGCGGCGGGGGTTCGATTGGCGAGGTTGCCGGGCTTAACGTCGGGCTGGGCGCGGGGGACGATCCGGCGGCGGTGGCTCAGAACCGCGCGCGGGCGGTGGCGGCGGTGCTGCCGGGGGCACGGCTGGTGACCGCCTATCAGGTGCATTCGGCGGTGTGTGTGGTGGCAGGCGCGTGGGATGAAGAGGCGCGGCCCCATGCCGATGCTTTGGTGACCAATCAGCCCGGACTGCTGCTGGGTATCCTGACCGCCGATTGCGCGCCGGTGCTGCTGGCCGATGCCGAGGCCCGGGTGGTGGGCGCGGCGCATGCCGGGTGGAAGGGCGCGATTGGCGGGGTCTGCGAGGCAGCCATTGAGGCGATGGTGGCTTTGGGCGCTATGCGGGGGCGGATTGTCGCGGCGATCGGGCCGTGTATCGCGCAGGCGAGCTATGAGGTGGACGATGCGTTTCGCGCGCGTTTCCTTGCGGATAACGCCGAGAACGCGCAGCACTTCATTGAAAGCGAGCGCGGCGGGCATTGGCAATTCGACCTGCCGGACTATGTCGGCATGCGGCTGGGGGCGGCTCGGGTGGCGGAAATCCAACGCTGCGGCCTCGACACCTACGCCGATCCAGACCGTTTTTTCTCCTTCCGCCGCGCCACCCACCGGGGCGAGGCGGCGTATGGCCGGCAGATTTCGCTAATTGGCCTCCTATAACCGAAACTCTGCCCTAACCCCCAACTAGGGTCTTGCCACCGCGCGCGGGTCCTCTATGGCAAAAATGCGGTTGGCAGGGCCGGTTGGGGTGGTTATCACCTCGCAATGGCCCGGCGCGAGGGGCGATCATAGGCGGCAATGGACGGCGCAGGCCGTCCGCACCTGGGTTTGCCGCAAGCTGGTACCAACGCACAAATTTGTATCGGCCCCTCGCCAAGGGGGCCAGTCTTGCCGGGCAAGGGTCGATCATGACAGAGATTACGAGTACCGATATGCTTGACCCACCGGTTGCGGATGGCGTGCGTCGGCGCGATTTCATCAATATAGCGGCAGTCAGCGCCGCCGGGGTTGGCGCCTTGGCGGTGCTGGTGCCGCTGATCACCCAGATGGAGCCTTCGGCCGATGTGCTGGCCGAAAGCTCGATCGATGTCGATCTTGCCGCGATCATGCCGGGTCAGGCGATCAAGAAGATCTTCCGCAAGCAGCCGCTGTTCCTGCGCAACCTGACCACCAAGGAAATTGCCGAGGCCGATGCGGTGCCGGTGGCGTCGCTGCGCGATCCGCAGACGCTGGCGGATCGCACCAAGCCCGGGCACACCAACTGGCTGATCACCATGGGCGTGTGCACGCATCTGGGCTGCGTGCCGCTGGGCACCGGTCAGGGAGAGCCGCGCGGCGAATTCGGCGGCTATTTCTGCCCCTGCCACGGATCGCAGTATGATACCGCCGCGCGCATCCGCAAGGGTCCGGCGCCGAAGAATCTGGCTGTGCCCGATTACATCTTCACAACCGCCACCACCGTCAAAGTCGGCTGAGGTACAGATCATGAGCTTTCCCTGGGCCAACGTATACAAGCCAAGCCATCCGTTCATGCAATGGATGGATGAAAAGCTGCCACTGCCGCGGCTGGTGTACAATTCGCTGGGTGCCGGATATCCGGTGCCGCGCAACCTGAATTACTTCTGGAATTTCGGGGTACTGGCCGGCGTCTGCCTGATGATCCAGATCCTGACCGGGGTGATCCTGGCGATGCATTATTCGGTCAATGCCGACAGCGCCTTTGCCTCCACCGAACATATCATGCGCGACGTCAATTGGGGCTGGATGCTGCGTTATGCGCATGCCAACGGCGCCTCGGCGTTCTTCGTGGTGGTTTATATCCATATTTTCCGCGGCTTTTTCTATGGCTCGTACAAGGCCCCGCGTGAGATGATCTGGCTGCTGGGCGTCACCATCTTCCTGCTGATGATGGCCACCGCCTTCATGGGCTATGTGTTGCCCTGGGGTCAGATGAGCTTTTGGGGCACGCAGGTGATCACCGGGCTGTTCAGCGCCATTCCGCTGGTCGGCGATGCGCTGCATCAGTGGCTGCTGGGTGGATTTGCGCCGGATAACGCCGCGCTCAACCGCTTTTTCTCGCTGCACTTCCTGCTGCCCTTCGTCATCCTGGGCGTGGTGATCCTGCATGTGTGGTCGCTGCATATTCCGGGCTCGTCGAACCCGACTGGGGTCGATGTGAAGACCGAGTCGGACACCGTGCCGTTCCATCCTTATTACACCGCCAAGGATGGCTTCGGGCTGGGCGTGTTCCTGCTGTTCTATTGCGGGCTTCTGTTCTTTGCGCCCAACGCGCTGGGCCACCCCGACAATTACATTCCGGCGAACCCGCTACAGACCCCGGCGCATATCGTGCCCGAGTGGTATTTCTGGCCCTATTACGCGATCCTGCGCGCCTTTACCCAGAATATCCTGTTCATCCCGGCCAAGCTGATGGGCGTGCTGGCGATGTTCAGCTCGATCCTGATCTGGTTCTTCCTGCCCTGGCTCGACCGTTCGCCGGTGCGTTCGGGGCATTTCCGGCCCACCTTCCGCAAGTTCTACTGGGTGTTGCTGGTCGACGTGGCGGTGCTGGGCTGGTGCGGCGGCGCGCCTGCCGAGGAACCTTATGTGATGATCAGCCAGGTGGCGGCGATCTATTACTTCCTCCACTTCCTCGTCATCCTGCCGGTCGTCTCGTCGATCGAGCGGCCCGATCCGCTGCCCTTCTCGATCACCGAAGCGGTGCTCGGGAAAGATGATGCCGCAGCGCTCGGCGCGGCTGCCTGATCCAGCGAAGGAAAGCATAGACCATGGTTCGTATCATCGCCTTCCTCGCCGGCCTGTTTTTCGCAGGTGCGCTGCTGTATACCGTGCTGCTCGGCGCCTACAGCTTCATTACCGAGCCGCCCGCGCCGACTGCCGAGAAGTGGGTTCACGCCCGGTTCCCCGAAAAGGAACTGCATCTGGCCAGCGACGGCCCGTTTGGCACCTTCGACAACACCCAGCAGCTGCAACGCGGCTTTCAGGTTTACACCGAGGTGTGTTCGAACTGCCACTCGCTGAAGTATGTCGCTTTCCGCGATCTCAAGGCGCTGGGCTATAATGACGACGAGGTGAAGGCCATCGCCGCCAAGTACAAGGTGCCCGCGTTCGACCCCAACACCGGCGAGGTAAAGAGCAACACCGGCGTGGCCGCAGACCACTTCCCGCCGGTGGTGTATGGTGGTCAGGGCAATCCGCCAGACCTGTCGCTGATCACCAAGGCACGGCATGGCGGCGCGATCTATGTTCATTCGCTGCTGACCGGGTTCCAGCCGCAGCCGGCCGAATTGCTCAAGCAGTTCCCCGAGGCGACGACCCCGACCGGGCTTTATTTCAACCCCTATTTCGCCAATCTCAACATCGCGATGCCGCCGCCGCTGACCGCCGATGGTCAGGTCAGCTACAAGGATGGCACCGTCGCCACCAAGGACCAGATGGCCCAGGATGTCTCCGCGTTCCTGGTGTGGACCGCCGAGCCCAAGCTGGGCAAGCGGCACCAGACCGGCTGGGCGGTGGAGCTGTTTCTGCTGTTCGCCACGGTGCTGGGTTACATGGCGTATCAGAACGTCTGGCGCGACAAGAAGCACTGAGCTTCCTTTCCGCGCATCATCCGCCCCCCGCACCGCCGGTGCGGGGGGCGTTTGTTTGAGGAACCGCGCATGACCACCGACGAGTTGAAAGCGCTGGTCCGCGCAATCCCCGATTTCCCGGCGCCCGGCATCCTCTTCCGCGACATCACCACGCTGATCGGCCACGGCGCCGGTTTCGCGGCCAGCGTGGCGCTGCTGGCGGAGCGGGCCTCGGCATCGGGCGCGCAGGCGATTGCCGGGATCGAGGCGCGGGGCTTTATCTTTGGCGGCGCGGTGGCGGCGCGGCTGGGGCTGCCCTTCGTCCCGCTGCGCAAGCCGGGCAAGCTGCCGGTGGCGGTGCTGTCGATCGAATACGCGCTGGAATACGGGACCGACCGGCTGGAGATTGATCCGGGCGCGGTTACCGCCGGGCAGCAAGTGCTGATCATCGATGATCTCATCGCGACAGGCGGCACCGCGCTGGCAGCGGGCGAGTTGTTACGGCGCGCCGGGGCCAGCGTGACGCAAGCCCTGTTCGTGATCGACCTGCCCGACCTGGGCGGCGCCGGCCGGCTGCGCACGGCGGGGATCGCGGTGGAGGCGCTCCTCGCCTTTCCCGGCCATTAGAGCATCGTGCCAAAAAGTGAGGCCCGCCTTTGGCATTAAGCGATGCGGCTACAAAAACTTAGAGCGGGCAGTTGATTCGCATTTGCGCTGCCCGCTCTAGAGCATGATGCGATAAGATAGAATCGCATCATGCTCTAGAGTCTTTGTTTTCGCGTGATTTATCGACAAAAACCGGCACCCACTTTTTGTCATCACGCTCTAAGCAACGCGTTCAGCGCTGCGGCACGATCACGACACCTTATACCAAGTCCCATTGATTAGAACCCATGTGCCCATTGCCTCATACCGATGGACATGATGCGCCAAGGCTGATTGACGAGCTTGTTCCAGGCGAAGCAGCAATGATCGACGATGTCGTCGTAGGATGAGAAGATGCGGTTCGACAGCCAGTTGTCTCGCATGA
>JANXUK010000090.1 GCA_025356275.1 Sphingomonadales bacterium
ATCGAGTAAAGCGCTCGCTGCTTGGCAGAGGCCGGGCAGTGGTTTAGACCCCCGACCAGAGAGTCTGTTTGCCGAAAAGCGCGAAAAGGCGTTTTTCGGCAGCCTGTGCCATCCCGCTCCCCCCGGCGCGGGCCACCCACAGAATATCCTGAATGGGTGGCCCGCGCCGGGGGGAGCGGATGGCACAGGCTGCCGAAAAACGCCTTTTCGCGCTTTTCGGCAAACAGACTCTCTGGTCGGGGGTCTAAACCACTGCCCGGCCTCTGCCAAGCAGCGAGCGCTTTACTCGATGGTGACGGTTTGCAGGAACGCGGCCAGTTTGCGGATGACCACCGGGTCGCCCGGCGCCGATTCCAGCGCTTCCTCGGATAGCGCGATCAGCGGCCATACCTGAAAGCTGGCGGCCAGACCCTTCAGGCGCAGCGCCGCCATCTGCCAATTGCCGTCACAGCGCGAGCGCCGCAACAGATCGACCTGGCGCGAAAGGCTGTCCAAAAACGCCCCGCGCAACTCGTCGAGCAATGCCGGATCGTCGCCAGCAGCGGCGGCGAGGGTGGCGTCAAGGGCTCCTGCTTCATATGCCATGCCAGCGTGACTAGCATGAACAGGTTAATCAGGGTTTATCACGGGGGTTTTCCTGATAGATACGGTGCATTCGAGAGGGATTTGTATGGCCGGGGGCAGCCGCTTCGTTGCGATTGAACAATCTGGCGAGGGCCAGGCGCCCGATGCCGCGCCCGCGCCCGACATGGCCGCGTCCGCCGATAGCTGGGTCGATGCCGAGTGGGAGGAGGCCGGCGATCCTGCGACCGGCTCTGTTGCCGATTGGCTGATGCCGGCGCTGGCGTTCCTGTGTCTGATGGTGTGGAGCAATCTGTTCATCTGGGCCAACCATGAGGCGATGATGGCGGGGGCCAGCCCGGCGCAATGGATTGGCTGGGTCGGGGCGTGGTCGGGGCCGGTGCTACTGATCGGGGTGGTCTGGCTGCTCGTCATGCGCTCCAGCCGGCGGCATGCGGCGCGTTTCGTCGATGCGGCGCGGCAGGTCGAGAGCGAGGCAGCGCGGCTCGAAACGCGGCTGGTCGCGGTAAACCGGGAGCTCAGTCTGGCGCGCGAGTTCCTGGCGGCGGAGGCACGCGATCTGGAATCCCTGGGCCGGATCGCCGCCGAGCGGCTGGGCGAACATGCGCGCGCCCTGGCCGATCTGATCATCAGCAACGGCGCGCAAGTGCAGGCGATCGGCAGCGTCAGCAGCACTGCGCGCGACAATATGGAGGCTTTGCGCGGGCAATTGCCGGTGATCGCCGCCTCGGCCAAGGACGTGGCCAACAACATCGGTCACGCCGGGCGGATCGCGCATGGGCAGCTGGATGAAATGGTCAGCGGCCTCGCGCGGATTAACGAATTCGGGCAGGCGGCCGAACATCAGGTGATCAGCCTGCGCGGGGGGATCTACGAGGCCTTGGGCGTGTTCGATGCAACGCTGACCCGGATCGATGCGATGACCGACACGCGGCTGGCCACCTTGGCTGAGCGCGGCGCGGCTTTGCAGGACGCGCTGACGCAGGGCGAGAATGCGGCGCTGACGGCTTTGCACCGGCGGCTGGATGCGGTGCGCGATGCCGCAGACGGTCTGGCCACCAAATTGCGCGATGGTGAGGCGCGGGCGCTGGATGATTGGCAGGCATCAGCGGCGCGGCTCGATGGCGAATTGGGCGCGATGTCGGCGCGGCTGGAGCGCGCGGACCACACGGCGAGCGAGGCGGCGCAGGCGCGGATCGAAGCGCTGGGTGCCCATGCGGCGCGGATCGACGGCGAATTTGCCCGGCACCACGCGGCGCAGGACGCGGCGCTGGCCGCTCTGGCCGAACGTAGCAGCACGGCTCTGGCCGAGATGGCCGCGATCGAGGCGCGCGCCCGCGCGATCAATGCCGAGACTGCGGCGGCGCAGGCCTCGCTGGCGGAGCGGCTGGACCGGCTGACGCTGGCGCTGGCCGATGGCAAGGAGCGGATCGCGGCAACCGATACAGCGCTGACCGGCCTGACCGACAGCAGCGTGCGGCTGCTCGAACTGATCCAGGCCAGTGTCCAGCACAGCCGCGACAATTTGCCCAAGGCCATCGGGATCAGCGAGCACCGGTTGGGCACGCTGGAAACCCGCGCCATCGCCTTGCGCGATACCGTAGGCGAGGCGGGAGCGCGGGCTGAGGATCTGTCACGCCATGTGCTGGCCAGCGGTGAGGCTTTGGCGGGCATTGCCGGGCAAACCGCCACGCAAAGCGAGGCATTGTCCGGCATCGCCGGGTCGCTGGCCGCGATCACCGATCAGACCGAGGCGCTGGCCGCGCGGGCACAGGGCGAGCTTTCGGCCGCCATCGCCCAATTGGCCGGCACGGCACGCGGCGCGGTGGACGACATCGAGACGCATGGATCGGCGTCGATCTCAGCGCTGGCCGAACGGTTGGGCGCGGAGAGCGGCGCCGCCATCGAAAAGGCGATGCGGCATCACGCCGGCGAGATCGCCGGACAGCTGGAGCAGGCCGCCGCCCATGCCGCCGGGGTCAGCCGCGAGGCGGCGCTGCAATTGCGCAACCAGCTCGCCAAGGTCGACGAGCTCGCCGGCAACCTGGAGCGCCGCGTCGCCCACGCCCGTGAGCGCGCCGAGGAGCAGGTCGACAATGATTTCGCCCGCCGCGTCGCGCTGATCACCGAAGCGCTCAATTCCAACGCCATCGACATCGCCAAGACGCTGGACAGCGACGTGTCGGACACCGCCTGGGCCGCCTATCTGCGCGGCGACCGGGGCATATTCACCCGCCGCGCGGTGCGCCTGCTGGAGGCGCCAGAGGCCAAGGCGGTGGCGCAATTGTACGAGGACGACCGCGTTTTCCACGATCACGTCAGCCACTACATCCACGATTTCGAGGCGATGCTGCGCCAGCTGCTGTCCACCCGCGACGGGCATTCGTTGGGGGTGACGCTGCTGTCGTCGGATATGGGCAAGTTGTATGTGGCCTTGGCGCAGGCGATCGACCGGCTGCGGGGTTAGCGCGTGATGACAAAAAGTGGGCACCGGTTTTTGTCGATAAATCACGCGCCAACAAAGACTTTTAATACCCCTTGGACACCGACGCCGGCGGGTGGACCAGGCTGATGTCGTCGATCGACACCCAGCCGTGGAGGAAATTGGCATAGAACAGCGCGAAGGTCAGCGTCGCCAGGATGGTGGCGCGCAGCACGATGCGGCGCGGGTTGAAATTGCTCGGCGCGCTTTCGGTCTGACCGGGCACCAGATTGGGCGCTGCCTCATCATGGGCCGTGCGGATACCGAAAGGCATCACCAGGAACGCCGACAGCGTCCAGAACAGCACATAGATGGCCAGCATAGAGAACCATCTCATCGGCCCCGCCCCCTTTCTTGGCCTTGGCCCGAACGCTGTTTGGCCGGCGCCTTGGCTGGCCGCGATGGGGCGGCGGCGCGCGATGGGCCAACGCCGTCCAGCAGCATCACATTGACCTGCGGCCGCTTGCCGCACCAGCGGGTTGCAGCGCGGCGGGCGGCGAGTCGCGCGGCCTCGGCCACCTCCCCGGCGTCACCGCGCTTGGCGGGTGACAGCTTGGCCAGCGACGCCGCGACATCGCCCTCGGCCTCGGCGATGAACGTATCGAGATCCTCGACCAGCGGCAGGCCCAACGCGGTGACCTGCACCTTGCCGCCGGCCAGCGCCACGACCACCACGCCATCCTTGGCCAGCCGCCGCCGCATCGCAATCGCCTCGCCATCCGCCGGCGAGATGATGTCACCATCGAGGATCAGCCGACCATTGCGCACCTGCGCCAACCGCCCGGGCTTACCGGGGGCGAGGCGCAGCAGGTCGCCGTTCTGCTGCACCAGGTTGATCGGAATGCCGCTCGCCTTGCCCAGCCGCGCCTGCTCGGCCATATGGCGCAATTCGCCATGCACCGGCACCAGCATCTGCGGGCGAATCCAGCCATATAGCGCCTGCAACTCGGGCCGCCCGGGATGGCCAGACACATGGATCATGGCCTGCCGGTCGGTGACGATGGTGACGCCCATCTCGGCCAGCCGGTTCTGGATGCGGCCGATCGCGATCTCATTGCCGGGGATTTGGCGGCTGGAGAACAGCACGCTGTCGCCCGCTTCCAGCTTGATCTTGTGGCTGCCATCGGCGACTCGAGCCAGCGCCGCGCGCGGCTCCCCCTGCCCGCCGGTGGCGATGACCAGCAGCTTGCCGCGCGGCAGGCCCATCGCGGTGTCGACATCGACGATATCGGGGAAATCGCGCAGATAACCACAGCTTTTGGCCGCACCGATGATCCGGTCGAGCGAGCGCCCGGCAACGCACAGCCGGCGGCCCGTCGCCCGCGCCACCTCGCCCAGCGTTTGCAGCCGCGAAACGTTAGAGGCAAACGTGGTGATCAGCACGCGGCCCTTGTGCCGCCCAACCTCAGCCAGCAGGCCGCGCTTGACCTCACCCTCGGAGCCCGAGGCCTCCTTGTTGAACACATTGGTCGAATCGCACACCAGCGCTAGAACCCCCTCATCGCCGAGCCGGGTCAGCTCGTCCGGGGTTGCGGGGGTGCCGATCAGCGGCTCATCATCCAGCTTCCAGTCGCCCGTGTGGAAAATGCGGCCAAACGGTGTCTCGATCACCAGCCCATTGCCCTCGGCAATCGAATGCGCCAGCGGCACATAGCGGATGCCGAATGGCCCGAGGTGGAACTCATCCTCATGGTCGATCACCCGCAGGTCGATCTCGCGCGCGATACCGGCCTCCTGCAATTTGGCGGCGACCAGCTTGGCGGTGAACGGCGTGGCGTATAGCGGCACGCCCAGATCGCGCGCGAAATAGGGCACCGCGCCAATATGATCCTCATGCGCATGGGTCAGCACGATGCCGATCAGATCCTCGCGGCGCTGCTCGATAAAGTCCAGATCGGCGAAAACCAGCTCGGTGCCGGGGTATTCATTGGCGCCGAAGGTCATGCCGAGGTCAACCATCAACCATTTGCCGCGGCAACCATAGAGGTTGACGTTCATCCCGATCTCGCCCGATCCGCCCAGCGCGCAGAACAGCAATTCGTCGCCGGGGGTCAGGTCACGGCGATTTGCGCCTGCTGGCTTGGCGGCGGGCTGGGCGGCGGGTTTTTGGCCCCTGTTGGCATTGGCATTGGTCATTGGTTTTCTCCGGCCCGCTGCGCCAGCAGGGCCAAGCCGTGCAGCGTCAGATCGGGGTCAATCACATCGAACAGCGCGTCCTGCGCGCCCAAAAGTACGGCTAGGCCGCCGGTGGCAATCACCTTGGCGGGGCGGCCGATCTCGGCGCGCATCCGCGCCACCAGCCCCTCGATCATCGCCACACAGCCCCAATAGACGCCGATCAGCATCTGATCCTCGGTGGTGCGGCCGATCACGCTGGGCCCGCGCGGCGCCTCGATGGCGATACGCGGCAGCTTGGCGGTGTTGCCCACCAGCGCGTCGAGCGACAGGTTAATGCCCGGCGCGATGATCCCGCCCTTGTAGGCGCCGTTGAAGTCGATGGCGTCAATGGTGGTGGCGGTGCCGAAATCGACGATGATCAGGTCGCCGGCATAGCGCGCATGCGCCCCGATAGCATTGACCGCGCGGTCCGCGCCGAGCGAGCGCGGCTCGATCACGTCGATATCGATCCCGTAACCGGCGGGTGCGGTGCCGGCAACCAGCGGCGTCTTGTCGAAATATCTGGACGCCAGCAGCTCCAGATTGTGCAGCGCGCGCGGCACCACGGTGGCGATGATGATCTGGTCGATGGCGCTGCGCTTGATATCCGCGATATGCAGCAGCTGCATCAGCCACACCGCATATTCGTCAGCGGTGCGGCGCGGATCGGTGGCGATGCGCCAGCGCGCGCGGATTTCGCCGCCCTCGAACAGCGCAAATACGGCATTGGTATTGCCGACATCGATGGCAAGCAGCATCAGATTTCCGATAATCAGCCGAGATTGACCTCGCCGGCGTGGATGCTGCGCTCCGTGCCGTCTGGCAGGGCGAGGCGCAAGGCCCCATCTTCGCTTAGCCCCGCGAAATTGCCGGTCAGTTGCGCCTCGCCGGGTTCGCCGACCGTCAAGGGTGTGCCAATCGAATGCCCGGCGGCGTGCCAGCGCGCGATCAACGGCGCCAGGCCATAGGTGCGCCAGCGGTGCAGCTCCTCAGCGAATGCGGCGGCGAGCGTTTCTGCAAAACCGTCGCGGCCGGGCGCGGGGCCGAAATGCGCGAGGCTGATCGTGGCGCGGCCCGCGATATTGGGCGTGGCAGCGAGGTTGACGCCGATGCCGATGATGACGCGATCCCCCACCCGCTCCAGCAATATGCCCGCCAGCTTGGCGCCCGCGACCAGCACATCGTTGGGCCATTTGAGCATTGCGCGGTGGGGCGGCGGGAGCAGGGGCGCGGCCGCCTCGTACACCGCAAGGCCGGCGGCCAGCGCCAGCGTTCCGGGCGAGGGATCGTGCGGGGTCAGGCGCGCGGTGGTGGAGCCCATGAAATTGCCAGAACCCCTGACATGGTCTGATCCATCGGACCATTCGCGGCCAAGCCGGCCCCGGCCCGCGTGCTGCCGGTCGGCGATGAGCCAGTCGCCCTCTGCCAGACGTTCGCCCGCGTTGAGCCTTGCGGCAAGGTCGGCATTGGTCGAGCCGGTGGTGGCGACGATCTCGATCAGGTATGAAACAGCGCGGAGGCCGCCACCGCCGCCAACCCGCCCAGCCATTTGGTCAGCAAATAGCCGATCGGCGAGACGAAGGCCGCGCAGATCGCCAACACCGCCTGATGCTCCCACCCGCTTTTGCCCAGCGCGCGCCCGGCGGGCTCATCGAAATACATCAGCTTGACGATCTTGAGATAATAGAACGCGCCGATCACGCTGGCTGCGATGCCGATGGCCGCCAAAGGCACCAGCCCCGCCGCAACAGCCGCCTGAAACACCACGAATTTGCCCCAGAAGCCGAACAGCGGCGGAATGCCCGCCAGGCTGAACATCAGCATGGCGAGGCACGCCGAGAGCACCTTGCGCTGGCCGGAGAGGCCGGCAAGATCGCCGATATCCTCAAGCTGGTTGCCGTCGACGTCCTTGAGCATCAGCACCGCCACGAACGCGCCCAGCGACATCGCGACATAGATCGCCAGATACACCAGCATCGCCGCAGCGCCCGCCGGGGTGGCAGCGGCCAGCCCAATCAGAATGAAGCCGACATTGTTGATCGAAGAATAGGCCAGCAGCCGCTTGATATTGCGCTGCCCAATAGCGCCCAGTGCGCCAACGACAATCGAAGCCAGCGCCGCCGTGATGATGATCGGCTGCCAGCTATGCACCTGCGCGCCGAACGGGCCCAACAGCACCCGCATGGTCAGCGCCATCGCCGCCACCTTGGGCGCGGTGGAGAAGAAGGTGGTTACAGGCGTCGGTGCGCCCTCATAAACGTCGGGGGTCCACATATGCATCGGCACGGCGGACATCTTGAAGCCCAGCCCGACCAGTACGAACACCATGCCGAAGGTCGCGCCCAGCTGCATCGGGCCATGGAAAGCGGCGTGGATGCCGGCAAAACTGGTGGTGCCGGCAAAGCCATAGGTCAGGCTCATCCCGAACAGCAGGATGCCGCTGGCCAGCGCGCCGAGCACGAAATATTTGAGCCCCGCCTCGGCCGAACGCTCATTGCCGCGGAGCATCGCGGCCATCACGTATGCCGCCAGCGAGTTCAGCTCGAGGCCGATATACAGCGTAATCAGATTGGTCGCCGAAACCATCAGCCCCATACCCAGCACCGCCAGCAGCAGCAGAACCGGGTACTCGGCGCGGTGCTGGCCCAGCTTTGCGAAGAACGCCGGCGCGATCAGCAGGCAGCCGATGGCGCTGGCATAGATCAGCAGCTTGGCAAAGGCGGCAAACGCATCGTCGGCATATTGGCCGTAAAATGCGCTGGCCCCCGGCCCCATTGCGCCGTTCATAAGCGCGGGCAAAGTCACCACCGCCGCGCCGACCAGCGCCAGCATCGCGGCCCAGCCGATGGCTTTGGCCGCGCGGTCCCCCGCCCAGCCGGCCCATAGTAGCAGGAGGAACCCCGCAACGCTGAGCACATCTTCGGCCACGGTCAGCCGCAGCGATGCCATCCAGCTCATCAGCGCGGCCCTCCGATTGTGGCTTCGGGCGCGGGCCTCGGCGCGGTCAGCCTGGCGTCCCCCGCCGGCTTGGCCTGCGCCAACCGCGCCTCCAGATGCGCAATATCGGCGCGGATCGGGGCGATGAAGCTTTCGGGATAGACCCCCATCCACAGCACCGCGAGCGCAATCGGCACCAGCAGCGCCAGCTCCCGCGCGCTGAGATCAGGCATCGCGGCGGCATCGGCGTTTTTCTGCACGCCAAAAGCGACGCGGGCATAGAGGTACAACATATAGGCGGCGCCCAGAATGATGCCGGTGGTGCAGATCAGCGTCACCCAGCTCGACATTTGATAGATCCCGATCAGCGACAGGAATTCGCCGACAAACCCGCTGGTCCCCGGCAGGCCGACGCTGGCCATGGTGAACAGCATGAACAGCAGCGCGTAATGCGGCATATTGATCGATAGCCCGCCGTAACGGTCGATCTCACGCGTGTGCAGCCGGTCGTAAATCACACCCACACACAGAAACAGCGCGCCCGAGACCAGCCCGTGGCTGAGCATCACGATGACCGAGCCTTCGAGGCCCTGCCGGTTGAACGCGAACAGGCCGATGGTCACAATCGCCATATGCGCCACCGACGAATAGGCGATCAGCTTCTTCATATCGTGCTGCACCAGCGCCACGAGGCTGGTGTAAACCACCGCCACCATAGACAGCGCCATGATCAGCGGTGCGAATTGCGCCGAACCCTCCGGGAACATCGGCAGGCTGAAACGGATGAAGCCATATCCGCCCATCTTGAGCAACACGCCGGCCAATATCACCGAGCCGGCCGTCGGCGCCTGGACATGCGCGTCGGGCAGCCAGGTGTGGACCGGCCACATCGGCATCTTGACCGCGAAACTGGCGAAAAACGCCAGCCACAGCCAGGTCTGCGCCTGCACCGGGAAATTATAGGCCATCAGCGTCGGGATGTCGGTGCTGCGGGCCGCATTGGCCATCCAAAGCATCGCGATCAGCATCAGCAACGAGCCGAGCAGCGTATAGAGAAAGAACTTGTAGCTGGCGTAGATACGGTCCTTGCCGCCCCAGATGCCAATGATCAGATACATCGGGATCAGGCCGGCCTCGAAGAAGATATAGAACAGGAACAGGTCCTGCGCAGTGAACACGCCGATCATCAGCGTTTCCATCAGCAGGAACGCCGCCATATATTCGGGCACGCGCGTCTCGATCGCACGCCAGCTGGCGCCGATGCAGATCGGCATCAGGAACACCGACAGCATGATCAACACCAGTGCGATGCCATCGATGCCCAGCGCCCATTGGAAGCCGGCAAAGATGCTGGCCCGCTCCATAAATTGCCACTGTGGCCCGCCCACCTCGTAATGCGACCACAGCACCAGCCCGAGCACGAAATCCACCAGCGTCGCGGCCAAAGCGATCTGGCGCGCGCGCGGCGCATTGGCGAACAGGCACGCCGTGGCACCGATCAGTGGCACCGCCAGCATCAGCGACAGGATGGGGAAGCTGTTCATTCTATTGCCCCACCATCGCCCAGCTCACCGCCGCGACCAGCCCCAGCAGCATGACCAGCGCGTAGCTCGTCAGATACCCAGACTGGAACCGTCTGACCCCAATCGCCCCCTGCTCCACCACCCAGGCCGCGCCATTCGGCCCGAAACGGTCGATGATGCCGATGTCGCCCTGCTGCCAGAACAGCCGCCCCAACCAGAACGCCGGCCGGACAAAGATGGCGTCATACAGCTCATCGAAATACCACTTGTTATACAGAAAGCGGTGCAGGATGCCGAATTGCTCGACGAACAGCGCCGGGAACTTCGGGTTGCGGAGATAGGCGTACCACGCGATCGCCGCCCCGGTCAGCATCACCGTAAACGGCGCCCATTTGACCCACAGCGGGATCCCTTCCGCCGCCTCGACCAGCTCACGACTGAACGCGATGCTGCCCTTCCAGAACGAGGCACCGGCATCGGCGCCGACGAATTGCGTGTGGAACACCGCGCCCGCAAACACCGCACCCACCGCCAGCAGAACCAGCGGGATCAGCATCGTCAGCGGGCTTTCATGCGGGTGATAGCCAGCGGTGCCATCGTCATGGACGTGATCGTGACCATGTGCGTGGTCGTCATGCGCATGAGCGCCATGCCCATGCGCATCATGCATCGCGTGCTGGATATGTTCGGACTGGTTCCAGCGCGGCTTGCCATAGAAGGTCAGGAACACCAGCCGCCACGAATAGAAGCTCGTCAGCAGCGCCGCAAAAATGCCGGTAAAGCTGGCCATATGGCCCAGCAAAGTGCCCTTGGCATAGGCCGCCTCGATGATCGCGTCCTTCGAATAGAACCCGGCAAACCCGCCGATATCCGCAATGCCAACCCCGGTGATCGCCAGCGTGCCGGCCATCATCACCCAGAAGGTCAGCGGGATATGTTTGCGCAGACCGCCGTAGAACCGCATGTCCTGCTCATGGTGCATTGCGTGGATCACACTGCCCGCGCCGAGGAACAGCAGCGCCTTGAAGAACGCATGCGTGAACAGGTGGAACATCGCCGCGTCGAACGCGCCCACCCCGGCGGCAAAGAACATATAGCCAAGCTGTGAGCAGGTAGAATAGGCGATGACCCGCTTGATATCCCACTGACACGTGCCGACGGTCGCCGCGAAGAAGCAGGTCGCCGCGCCGATGAAGGTGACGAAATGCATGGCGGCAGGGCTTGTCTGGAACATCGGGCTGAGGCGGCAGACCATGAACACGCCTGCCGTCACCATGGTGGCGGCGTGGATCAGCGCGGAGACCGGCGTCGGCCCTTCCATCGCATCGGGCAGCCAAGTGTGGAGGCCAAGCTGCGCCGATTTGCCCATCGCGCCGATGAACAGCAGGATGCACAGGACAGTCATCGTATCGAAACGGTGGCCCAGAAAGCCGATGGTGCTGCCCGCCATATGCGGCGCGGCGGCGAGGATGTCGGGGATCGAGACTGTGCCGAACACCAGCCAGGTGCCGAAAATCCCCAGCATAAAGCCCAGATCGCCGACCCGGTTGACCACAAAGGCCTTGATCGCGGCGGCGCAGGCACTGGGTTTCCTGAACCAGAAGCCGATCAGCAGATACGAGGCGAGGCCCACCCCCTCCCAACCGAAGAACATCTGCACCAGGTTGTTGGCCGTCACCAGCATCAGCATCGCGAAGGTGAACAGGCTGAGATAGGCGAAGAAGCGCGGCTGATCGGGGTCTTCGTCCATGTAGCCCCAGCTGTACAGGTGAACCAGGCTGGACACGCTGGTCACCACCACCAGCATCACCGCAGTCAGCGCATCGACGCGCAGTTCCCAATCGAACGCCAGATCACCCGAGCGCACCCAATGCAGCACCGGGGTGACGCTGGGTATGGCGGTGCCCGCCAGAAACGGCAGGAACGTCGCCCACGATAGAATGGCGGCAACAAACAGCGCGCCGGTGGTCATAAGCTTGACCGACACATTACCCAGCGCCTTGTTACCCAGCCCGCCGATGATCGCCGCCAGCAGCGGCAGGAATACGATGAATTCGATCGAATGCACCGGCCTCACCCCTTCATCCGGTTGACATCATCAACCGCGATAGACCCGCGTGCGCGGAAATAGATGACCAGGATGGCAAGGCCGACCGCCGCCTCCCCCGCCGCCACGGTCAGCACGAACATCGCGAAAATCTGGCCCGTCAGATCATGCAGAAACGCGCTGAACGCCACCAGATTGAGCGTTACCGCCAGCAATATCAGCTCGATCGCCATCATGATGACGATGATGTTCTTGCGGTTGAGGAAGATGCCCAGCACGCCCAGCACGAACAGGATGCTGCTGACCACGATATAATGTTCGATCCCGATCACAGCACCACCCCCTCGCCCACCGCCGGTGAGCGGTTCACGGTCGCATCTTCGGGACGCCGCGCGATCTGGCGCGGAATGTTCTGGCCGCGTGTGTCGCCGCGCTGACGATGGGTCAGCACGATCGCGCCCACCATAGCCACCAGCAGGATGATCCCCGCCGCCTCGAACAGAAACAGATAGCGGCTATAGAGCAGCGCGCCGATCGCCGTGATATTGCTGGCCCCGGCCACCGCCGCGTTGTTGCCATCGGGCGTGCCAAGATGGATCGCGCCCGCCCGCTCTGCCCCGATGCCCAGCACCAGTTCACCCAGCAGCACCAGCGCGATCAGCATGCCGAGCGGGAAATTCCTGATAAACCCGGCGCGCAACGTGGCAAAATCGATGTCCAGCATCATCACCACGAACAGGAATAGCACCGCCACCGCGCCAACATAAACGATGACCAGCAGCATCGCGATAAATTCCGCGCCCAGCAGCACCATCAACCCGGCGGCGTTAAAGAATGCCAAGATCAGCCACAGCACCGAATGCACCGGATTGCGCGACAGAATGGTGACGCACCCCGACAGCACCACCAGGCCGGCGAACAGATAAAAGGCGATCAGCTGGATCATATGTGGCCCCTAGCGATAGGGCGCATCGGCTTCAAGGTTCGCGGCGATCGCCCGCTCCCACTTGTCCCCGTTGGCCAGCAGTTTCGCCTTGTCGTACAGCAGCTCTTCGCGGCTTTCGGTGGCGTATTCGAAATTCGGCCCCTCGACCACCGCATCGACCGGACACGCCTCCTGGCAAAAGCCGCAGAAGATGCATTTGGTCATGTCGATGTCATAGCGCGTGGTGCGGCGGCTGCCATCGTCGCGCGGCTCAGCCTCGATGGTGATCGCCTGCGCCGGGCACACCGCCTCGCACAGCTTGCAGGCGATGCACCGCTCCTCGCCATTGGCATAGCGGCGCAGCGCATGCTCGCCGCGAAACCGGGGGGAGAGCGGGTTTTTCTCATAGGGGTAGTTAATGGTGGCCTTGGGCTTGAAAAAATACTTCAGCGTCAGCCAATGGGCTTTGAGAAATTCCCAGAGGGTGAAGGCTTTGATGAGTTGAGCGGGGGTCATTTCAAAATCCGCCCGGTCGATTGAACAATAGGCAAGCCATCTTGGCTTACGTAAGTATTTCTAACTAATTTGATATGTAGCACGTTACTTTTATCCGGCGCGATAGAAATAGCGCACATTGCGGCCGCAGCAAGTAATAGTGTTGGCATTCCATTTTGGGCGGGGACAATCATAAATCTTCCGATTTGATTTCGAATTATCTCAGAGCGCGTTCGATCTGTTACCTGTTGGTCGCAACCAGCAAGGGTTATTGTGGGCATCAAAATGAGGACCGCCATTCTCATAACGTATGCTCGAAATGCCCCGTCGCCATCAGATAGCCGCTGATCACCACCACGAACCCCAGCGACACCGGCAGGAACACCTTCCAGCCCAGCCGCATCAGTTGATCATAGCGGTAACGCGGCACGGTGGCCTTCACCCAGCTGAAGATGAAGAAGAAAAACAGGATCTTGCCCAGCAGCCAGATCCAGCCCGGTATCCAGTACAGCGGCGCCCAATCCAGCGGCGGCAGATAGCCCCCGAAAAACAGCGTCGCGTTCAGCGCGCACATCAGCAACACATTGGCATATTCGCCCAGCCAGTAAAGCGCGAAGCTCATCGACGAATATTCGGTCTGATAGCCGGCGACCAGCTCGCTCTCCGCCTCGGTCAGGTCGAAGGGCGCGCGGCCGGTCTCGGCCATGCCGCTGATCAGGAACATCACCCACATCGGGAACAATAACGGGTTCGCCACAAAGCCGTTGATGATCCAGACATGGTCCTTCTGCGCCATCACGATGCCGTTGAGGTTGAACGTCCCCGCCCACAGCACCACGCAGATCAGGATGAACCCGATCGAGACTTCATACGAAATCATCTGGGCCGAGGCGCGCATCGCACTGAAAAACGGGTATTTCGAGTTCGACGACCAACCGGCGATGATCGTGCCATAAACACCCAGCGAGCTGATCGCCAGAACGTACAGCAGCCCCACATTGATGTTGGCCAATATCGCGCCCGAATTAAACGGGATCACCGCCCAGGCCATCAGCGCCACGGTAAAAGTGATGATCGGCGCGATCAGGAACAAGGCCTTGTTGGCGGCGGAGGGCACGATGGTTTCCTGCAGGAACACCTTGAGCCCGTCGGCAAAGCTTTGCAGCAGACCCCACGGCCCCACCACATTGGGCCCGCGCCGCAGCGCCATCGCCGCCCAGATCTTGCGATCGGCATAGATAATCATCGCCACGCCCACCATCACCGGCACCGCGATCAGCAAGATGCCGCAGATGGTGGCGAGCAGCCACGCGGCCTCGAACGGCATGCCGAGGTGTTGGAAGAAGGGGGTCATTCCGCCGCCTCCGCAAAATCTACCCCGTGGAGCAATTCCGCCGAGCAGCGCTGCATCGTCGCGCTGGCCCGCGCGATGGGGTTGGTGAGGTAGAAATCCTGGATCGGATAGGCGATCCTGCCCGATGCTGCCGCCCCGGAAGGAGCCGCCGACAACGCGCCGTAATCAACCAAACCTTCGACGCCAAGCGCCGGCACTTCGGCGACCATCGCGGCGCGCAAACCGGCGAAATTGTCGAAGCCGACCTTCACCTTCAACGCATCGGCCAGCGCGCGGATAATCGTCCAGTCCTCGCGCGCGTCGCCCGGCGCGAATACTGCTTTGTCGGCGAATTGCACGCGCCCCTCGGTGCTGACATAGGTGCCCGGCTTCTCGGTATAGGCGGCCGCCGGCAGGATCACGTCGGCGCCGTGCGCGCCCTTGTCGCCGTGATGGCCGATGTAAACCACTGTGCTGTCGGCGAATTTGGCATATTCCACCTCATCCGCGCCCAATGCCAGCACCAGCTTGGGCTTGGCAGCGACCACATCGGCGATGCCCCCCGCCTGCGCATAGCCGAGCATCAGCCCGCCCATCCGCGACGCGGCCATATGCACCACGTTGAACCCGTTCCAAGCGCCGCCATCTGCCAGCGTCCGCACCACGCCCCATGTCGCGGCCAATGCCAAAGCCGGCGCCAAAGCGCCCTTGGCCAAGCCGCCGCCGCCGACGATAATCGCCGGACGAGCCGCAGCCGTCATAGCCTTGCCCGCCTTGCCCGGCAAATCGCCCAGCAGCGCGGCATCATCGCCGAGGAACTTGGCCTTATACGTCGTCTCCCATTCGGGCCCGACGATAAACACCTTTGCCCCCGCCTTCACCGCTTTGCGCAGCCGCACGTTGAGCAGCGGCGCCTCGGTACGCAGATTGCTGCCGATGATCAGGATGCAATCGGCGGTCTCAATCCCGGCGAAGGTGGTGTTGAAATTCACCGCCGCCAGATTGGTGGCATCATAGGCGAGGCCCGTCTGCCGCCCTTCCAGCAAGGTCGAGCCCAGCGCGTTCGCCAGCTTTTTGGCAGCAAACATCGTCTCGCAATCGACCAGATCGCCGGCGATCGCGGCGATCCACGCGCCCGGATTGAGCGCAGCGATCGCGGCGAAGGCTTCGTCCCAGCTTGCCGCGACCAATTTGCCGTCCCGCCGCACGAAAGGCCTATCCAGCCGCCGCGCGGTCAGGCCATCGACCTGATAGCGCGCCTTGTCGCTCAGCCATTCCTCGTTCACGTCATCGTTGATCCGGGGCAGGATGCGCAGCACCTCGCGCCCGCGTGAATCGATGCGGATATTGGCGCCCATCGCGTCCGAGACATCGATGCCCAACGTTTTTTTCAGCTCCCACGGCCGCGCTTCGAACGCATAAGGCCGCGAGGTCAGCGCGCCGACCGGGCACAGATCGATGACATTGGCGGAGAGTTCGTGCTTCGCAGCGCGCTCCAGATAGGTGGTGATCTGCATCGTCTCGCCGCGATACAGCGCGCCGATCTCATCCACCCCGGCCACCTCCTCGCTGAACCGCACGCAGCGGGTGCAATGGATGCAGCGGGTCATCGCGGTCTTGATCAGCGGGCCCATGTATTTCTCGGTCACGGCGCGCTTGTGCTCGTGATAGCGGGTTTTGCCGCGTCCATAGGCGATCGACTGGTCCTGCAAATCGCACTCGCCGCCCTGATCGCAGATCGGGCAATCGAGCGGGTGGTTGATAAGCAGGAATTCCATCACCCCCTCACGCGCGGCCTTGACCATCGCGCTGTAGGTGCGAACCTCCTGCCCCTCGGCGGCGGGCAGCGCGCAGGATGCCTGCGGCTTGGGCGGGCCGGGCTTCACCTCGACGAGGCACATGCGGCAATTGCCGGCGATGCTGAGCCGCTCGTGGTAGCAGAAACGCGGGATTTCCTTGCCGGCAAGTTCGCACGCCTGGAGCACGGTGGCGCCCTGCGGGACTTCGATGGAGATGCCGTCTACGGTGAGTCTGGGCATCAGCGGATGACCTCGATGTCTTTCCAACAAAGCGAAGGCGATGTCGTGTGTGGACCAACCATGCGAATACCCCAACCCTGTTCGATTAGGTCAGCAGCCACTTCCAATGTCGCGACGGAGCGTGAGTTTGGAAGCCGATTCCAATGCCGTTTGCCATCTTCCCCCATCACACCCTTCGGCGAAAACAGGCGGTATGTTCCGTCTGAATGCTTATGTGGCCGACGTTCTTCGACGATGCCCTTACGAGGCCCGCGATCGTAAACGTGCTTCTTAGGAATCACAGTCACTCCGCCGCCTCCCGCACATCACCGGCACGCTCAAAAATCCGCCGCTCGATCTCGGGCCGGAAATGCTTGATCAGCCCCTGGATCGGCCAGGCCGCTGCATCCCCCAGCGCGCAGATCGTGTGCCCCTCCACCTGCTTGGTCACCTGTTGCAGCATGTCGATTTCTGACACATCGGCGTCGCCGGTGCGCAGCCGTTCCATCACGCGGTACATCCAGCCGGTGCCCTCGCGGCAGGGCGTGCACTGCCCGCAGCTTTCGTGCATGTAGAAATGGCTGAGCCGGGCGATGGCGCGGACGATGTCGGTCGATTTGTCCATCACGATGACGGCGGCGGTGCCAAGCCCGCTGCCCACTGCCTTCAGCCCGTCGAAATCCATCGGTGCGTCCATAATCTCCGCCGCCGGGACCAAAGGCACTGACGATCCGCCGGGGATCACCGCCAGCAGATTGTCCCAGCCGCCGCGAATGCCGCCGCAATGCTTCTCGATCAGCTCGCGAAAGGGGATGCTCATCGCCTCCTCGACCACGCAGGGGCGTTCCACATGCCCGCTGATCTGGAACAGCTTGGTGCCCTTGTTGCCCTCGCGCCCGAAGCTGGCAAACCACGCCGCGCCGCGCCGCAGGATGGTAGGCGCGACCGCGATGCTCTCGACATTGTTGACCGTGGTGGGGCAGCCATAGAGGCCCGCGCCGGCGGGAAACGGCGGTTTCAGGCGTGGCTGGCCCTTCTTGCCCTCCAGCGATTCCAGCATCGCGGTTTCCTCGCCGCAGATATACGCGCCCGCGCCCCGGTGGACGAATACGTCGAAATCATAGCCCGATTTGCACGCATTCTTGCCGATCAACCCAGCGTCATAAGCCTCCTGCACGGCGGCGAACAGCGTCTCGGCCTCGCGGATATATTCGCCCCGAATGTAGATATAGGCGGCCCGCGCGCGCATCGCGAAACCCGCCACCAGCGCGCCCTCGATCAGCTTGTGCGGATCGTGGCGGATGATCTCGCGGTCCTTGCAGCTGCCCGGCTCGCTCTCATCGGCGTTGATGACCAGAAAGCTCGGCCGGTCCTCGCGCGGCTCCTTGGGCATGAAGCTCCACTTCATGCCGGTAGGAAAGCCCGCGCCGCCACGCCCACGCAGGGCCGAGGCCTTGATCTCGTCGATGATCGCCGCCGGGCCCCTGGCCAGCAGCGCCGCCGTATTGTCCCAATCGCCACGCTTTTGCGCGGCCTTCAGGTTCCACGGCTGATAGCCATAGAGGTTGGTGAAGATGCGGTCCCGATCAGCGAGCATTTGCGAGCGCCCATATAAAAATGTCAGCGAGCATGACGGTTCCTCCACCATGATGCGACGCAGGCGACAGTGATCGCGAGCGCACAGACCATCCGCCCGCTGGCGACGACATTCTCCACCAGGCGGGGATGGCCCGACCAGGTCTCAGCTCCGCTCCGGAACAACCCAACCGCCAGGATCAACCCGGCCAGCACGAAAGCCCAGATCTGCCGGCGGCGGCTCTGCATGCCCGGTCCCCGCTTGTCAGCCGGCATCACGATACCTCCGCGCGTTGCGGCCGCCGAGCGCCACCAGGGCGATGCCGATCGTGATAAAGGCCGCAGCCGTCGCGCTATGCTGAACTACGGCCGACAGGATGCCGGCGATCAGAAACATCACGCCTGACAATTGCATCATCCTGGGCTTGCTCATCACCACTCTCCCCGGTAATCGTAATTGGCCGATACCATCGCGGCAAGGTTGGTCGGTGCGCCAATCGGCTCTATCGTATGCCGGCCGGGCTGCTGAGTGCCCGGCTTCGGGGTCTTGCCCTTGGCCAGCGCGTCCAGCACCGCGTCCAGACGCTCGGGCGTCAGGTCCTCGTAATTGTCGTCGTTGATCTGCACCATCGGGGCGCTGGCGCAATTGCCCATGCATTCGACCTCGGTCAGGGTCCACAGCCCGTCGGCGCTGACCCCGCCCTTGGCCATGCCGCGCGCCTTGCAGGCGGCCATGATGTCGTCGCTGCCGCGCAGCATGCAGGGCGTGGTGCCGCAGACCTGCACATGAAAGCGCCCCACCGGCACCAGATTGTACATCGTGTAGAAACTGGCCACTTCGACCACGCGGATGGCCGGCATGTCCAGTTCGCGCGCGACGAATTCCATCACCGGGATCGGCAGCCAGCCCTGGGTATTGGTGTCCGCACCAACCTGACGCTGCGCCAGGTCGAGCAGCGGCATCACCGCGCTACGCTGACGCCCGGGCGGATAGCGCGCGATGATCGCCCTAGCCATCTTGGCATTGGGCTTGGTCCACGCGAACATGCCCCAGCGTGCGCGCAATTCGGGGGTGTCGGGGGCGAGGTGACGGTCAGCCATTAACGGATAAACTCCACGCGAGAGCACAAATCGCCCTCGAAGCTGTAGATCGACATCACCTCGAACGGCGCCGCGGCGGCGGAGCGTGCGACCCGCTCATGCAGCACGGCATAGCCGCCCAACTGATATCCGATAAGGATTTCGGCGCGGTTTTCGGGGAACTCGGCAAACATCGCCTTGAGCCCGACGCGCGTGCCCTCACGCCCCTCGCGGACCACGGCGCCGCGATACGTAGCCTCGCAGGCATGCTCGGTCATCAGCGCGACATAGGCGTCGGCGTCCTGCGCGTTGTAGGCCGTAAGCATGGCTTCTGCGATGCCGAGTTTGTCCGACACTATCCTCGACCTCCACCCCTAATGGCGGCATACGCATCTGCCGCTTCTTGCGCCGCAGCTAGTGCAGCAACGTCCTTTTTGACGATCGTCTTCCCGATTGGCGCAATGGCCAATCCTGCCAGCTTAAAGTGCTGAATTCCGAAGGGGATGCCAATGATGGTGCAAAAGTTCACTACACCTAAAGCCACATGAAGAAGGGCCAGCCAAGCGCCAGCTAGCACAAACCAGATGATGTTTCCCACCAATCCCCAAACGCCCGTTCCTACATCTTCTTGGCCAGTGAGAATTCGCCGGCTGATCGCCTCTCTACCAAAGGGATGGAATGTCATCTCGGCCATGACAAAACATGCCTTGGCCCAAGGAAGTCCCACAATTGTTATTGCGGCAATCACACCAACAAAGCACCATACAAGACCAACCCAAAGGCCGTTCAGGATGAACCACAAAAAATTTGCGCCAGTCCTCATGCTATGCCCCAGATGCCTGGCGGGTTCGCACACTTGCCGGCCATGATGATATGAAATTTCACCGATCACACTCCCCAAACACCACGTCGATGGCGCCCAGAATGGCGGTGGCATCGGGCAGCATATGCCCCTTGCACATGAAATCCATCGCCTGCAGGTGGCTGAAAGCGGTGGGCCTGATCTTGCACCGATAGGGCTTGTTCGACCCGTCGCTGACCAGATAGACGCCGAATTCGCCCTTGGGGCTTTCGGTGGCGACATAGACCTCGCCCGCCGGCACATGAAACCCTTCGGTGTAGAGCTTAAAGTGGTGGATCAGGCTTTCCATCGAGCTTTTCATCTCGCCCCGGCTGGGCGGGACCACCTTGCGGTCGTCGCTGGCCACAGGGCCGCCGGGCATGTCGCGCAGGCACTGCTTCATGATCCGCGCCGACTGCCGCACCTCCTCGACCCGCACCATAAAGCGGTCGTAGCAATCGCTGCGCGTGCCCACCGGGATCTCGAAATCCATCTTGGCATAGGCGTCATACGGCTGGCTCTTGCGCAGATCCCACGCCACGCCGGCGGCGCGGATCATCGGGCCGGAAAAGCCCCAGCGCACCGCATCCTCCTTGGAAACCAGCGCGATATCCACATTGCGCTGCTTGAAGATGCGGTTATCCACCACCAGGCTCATCGCGTCATCGAACAAGCGCGGCAGCCGCGTGTCGAGCCAGTCGGCAATATCGGTCAGCAGTTTCAGCGGCACATCCTGATGCACGCCGCCGGGTCGGAACCACGCCATATGCATCCGGGCCCCGGCCGCGCGCTCAAAGAAATTGAGGCAATCTTCGCGGATTTCGAACAGCCACAGATTGGGCGTCATCGCGCCAACGTCCATCACATGGCTGCCCATATTGAGCATGTGGTTGCAGATGCGCGTCAGCTCGGCGAACAGCACGCGCAGGTATTGCGCCCGATCCGGCACCGCGATGTTGAGCAGTTTCTCGATGGCCAGCACATAGGAATGCTCCATCGCCAGCGGCGAGCAATAGTCCAGCCGATCGAAATAGGGCAGCGCCTGCAAATACGTCTTGTGCTCGATGAGCTTTTCGGTGCCGCGGTGCAGCAGGCCGATATGCGGGTCGATCCGCTCGATAATCTCGCCGTCAAGCTCCATCACCATGCGCAGCACGCCATGCGCGGCGGGGTGCTGGGGCCCGAAATTGATCGTGTAGTTGGAGATAATTTCGTCGCCGGTGGTGGGCGAGGATTGCGGTTGAAGGCTCATGCGCCGGCTCCCCCGGTGGGTTTGGACGGCTTGGCGGCCACGGTGTTGGCCGGCTCGCCAGCGCCGGTTTGCGCCGGGCTTTCGGTGTGCTTGGGCGTGGTGACATTGGGCGCGACCGGCGGTGCGGCGGGCGGGCTTGCGGTGGCGGGGGTCGGCGCGCCGGGGGCCTCGCCTTGCGCCTTTTCGTCACCGGGCAGCACGTATTGCGCGCCCTCCCACGGGCTCATAAAATCGAACTGCCTGAGGTCCTGCGCCAGCTGCACCGGCTCATAGACAACGCGCTTGTCCTCCTCGGAATAGCGCAATTCCTGATAGCCGGTCAGCGGGAAATCCTTGCGGAACGGGTGCCCCTCAAACCCGTAATCGGTAAGGATGCGGCGCAGGTCGGTGTTGCCGTCGAAGACCACGCCGAACATGTCATACACCTCACGCTCCAGCCAGCCGGCGACCGGCCATAGATGCGTGACGGTGGGGACCGGCGTGTTCTCGGCGGCGTTGACCTTGACCATGATGCGATGGTTTTTGGTCAGGCTGAGCAGCATGTAGACCACCTCGAAGCGCCCAACCCCGTCGTTGGTGCCCCGGTCGGGGTAATCGGCGCCAGCGATTTCCATCAATTGCTGGTATTCGCAGGTGTCGCGCAGGGTGGTGAGCGCCTCGGCGATGCTGCCGCGCGCGACGGTAAGGATCACCTCGCCATGGTTCTCGCTGGCGGAAATCAGGCAGGCGCCCAGTGCGGCGGTAAGCGCTGCGGTCACGCCCTCGTTGCTGGCGAATTTCGGGGCGGGGTGAATGGATGTCATATTTGGTAAGCCTTGGGACGCAGGGCAGTCCACACGGCGGCCGCCAACCCGCCGATCAGCGCCATGCCAAGCACGCTGGCGGCGACCCACGCGATCAGGAGCCCAAACTCGGGCAATGCAGCAATCAGTTCGGCGCGATGACGATACAGCCTGGGCGCGCTGGCCACCAATGGCAAAAGCGCGGGAAACGCCGTCGCCAAGGCATAGCGCCGCTTGACCGGGCTCACCGCTCCACCGTCCCGACGCGGCGGATCTTGCGCTGCAATTGCATCACGCCATAGAGCAGCGCCTCTGCGGTGGGCGGGCAGCCGGGGACGTAAATATCCACCGGCACGATCCGGTCGCAGCCGCGCACCACGCTGTAGGAATAGTGGTAATAGCCGCCGCCGTTCGCGCAACTCCCCATCGAGATCACGTATTTCGGGTTCGACATCTGGTCGTAAACCTTGCGCAGCGCCGGGGCCATCTTGTTGCACAGGGTGCCCGCCACGATCATCACGTCGCTCTGGCGGGGGGAGGCGCGCGGGGCGGCGCCGAAGCGCTCCATATCATAGCGCGGCATGTTGACATGGATCATCTCCACCGCGCAGCAGGCCAGGCCAAAGGTCATCCACCACAGCGACCCGGTGCGTGCCCAAGTGAACAGGTCCTCGGTGCTGGTGACCAGAAAGCCCTTGTCGCCAATCTCGGCATTGAGGTCGCTGAAGAACGCGCCATCGGGCGCCACAAGGTTGGGCACGATTGCGGCGCCGGCAGGCCCGCCCGGCATAGAAGCAATGTTGCTCATTCCCAGTCCAACGCCCCTTTCTTCCACGCATAGGCAAGGCCGACCGCGAGTTCACCGAGGAAGAGCACCATCGTCAGCCACCCGGCCCAGCCGGTCTGGCGCAGGCTGACCGCCCAGGGGAACAGGAATGCCGCCTCCAGGTCGAATACGATGAACAGGATCGCCACCAGATAGAACCGCACGTCGAACTGGCTGCGCGGGTCCTCGAAAGCGGGGAAGCCGCATTCGTACTCGCTGAGCTTCTCGGTATCGGGCTTGTGCGCGCCGGTCAGCCGCGCGACCCCCATCGGCAAGAACACGAACAGCGATGACAGACCCAATGCGACCCCCAGAAAGATCAGCACGGCAAGATATTGCGACAGATCGACCATGAAATTGTCCCGAAAAACGGATTCGCGCGGGCCTCGAACGGCTGCTTTGCCCTAACCGCGCCGCTGCCCCCGCGCAAGTAGGGCATGCCCTGAAAATCGCCGCGTTTACCCGCAATGCGGCGCGGCGGCGGCCCGGCGGGATCGGCTAACGATTGCAAATGGCGCAATGCAGCATTATGTCGGGCGCGCAATATTCCTGTCAGCCCGAAAGGCGCCCTGCCATGACCCAATTCTCCGCCGCCGATCCGGTCGTCGTCCTGTCTTATGCGCGCACACCGATGGGGGGCCTGCAAGGCGCTCTGGCCGATGTCGGTGCGACCGAGTTGGGCGCGGTAGCGGTGAAGGCCGCGGTGGAGCGTGCGGGCGTCGATGGCGCGGACATCGCGCGCATCTATATGGGTTGCGTGCTGCCGGCCGGGCTGGGCCAGGCGCCGGCGCGTCAGGCCGCCATCAAGGCCGGGCTGCCCGCTTCGGTGCAGGCCACCACGGTGAACAAGGTGTGCGGATCGGGCATGCAGACGGTGATCATGGGCGCCGAGGCGCTGGCCTCCGGCAGCATCGACATGGTGATCGCGGGCGGCATGGAAAGCATGACCAATGCGCCCTATCTGCTCAAAAAGCACCGCGCCGGCGCGCGCGCCGGGCATGACACCGCCTATGACCACATGTTCCTCGACGGGTTGGAAGACGCGTATGAGGGCGGCTCGATGGGTTCCTTCGCGCAGAAAACCGCCAATGATTACCAGCTGACCCGCGAGGCGCAGGACGCCTATACGATCGAATCGCTGACCCGCGCCAAGGCGGCGATCGCCGGCGGCGGCTTTGCCAGCGAAGTGGTGCCGGTCACCGTCAAGACCCGCGCCGGCGAGGTGGTGGTGGACACCGACGAGGCACCCGGCAAAGGCCGCCCGGACAAGATCCCCGGCCTGAAACCCGCCTTTGCCAAGGATGGCACGATCACCGCCGCGTCCTCATCGTCGATCTCGGACGGCGCCGCCGCCATGGTGTTGACCCGTGCCAGCGTCGCCGCCGCCAAGGGCCTTAAGCCGGTCGCAACGCTGGTCGCGGTGGCCGCACACGCACAAGCTCCCGCCGATTTCACCACCGCGCCGGTCGGTGCGATCACCCAGGTGCTGGCCAAGGCCGGGTGGACCATCGGCGATGTCGACCTGTTCGAAATCAACGAGGCCTTCGCCTGCGTCGCGATGTTCGCGATGCATGATCTGGGCATTCCGCATGAGAAGGTAAACGTCCATGGCGGCGCCACCGCGCTGGGCCACCCGATCGGCGCCTCGGGCACGCGGATCATCACCACGCTGATCGGCGCATTGAAGCACAAGGGCCTGACCAAGGGTGTCGCCAGCCTGTGCATCGGCGGCGGCGAGGCGACCGCGATCGCGATCGAGCTGATTTAGAGCATCGTGCCAAAAAGTGGGTACCGGTTTTTGGCAATAAACTATGCGAAAACAAAGACTCTAGAGCAAGATGCGATTCTGTTTTATGGCATCTTGCTCTAAGGGGCATTTGTTTGATCGCCTTGCGGCGATGAAGCCTGTGCCAATCCCGCGCCCCCTCCCCACCTCCCACAGATTACATGCTGGATGGGAGGTCGGGAGGGCGCGCGGGATGGCACAGGCTTCGTGACAAGCCCTCTTCCGGGCTTTTCACCAAAACCTAAAGCGCCCCCGCACCCCACAGCCGGTCCGCTGCCACATATCCCGCGCGATCCTCGACTTCGATGTGGCACCAGCCGGCGGTGCAATCGTCCAGCTTCACCACCACCCCAGGCGCCAGCCGCCACAGCAGCGGCGCGCTATACAGAGCATCGGCGCGCATCGGCACAGGGTCGCCTCGGGTGACGATGGCGTGGCGCTCGTGGCTGAGCAGCCGCACCAGCATCCAGCCGCGAGAGCCCGCCTGATCCTGCACCAACCGCCAGCCCTGCATCACCCGCAGCACCTTCATCGGCAGATGCTGGCGGTGATAGACCCAGTTGATCCGGTAATCCTCGCCCGGCCCGACCCGCAGGTTGACCTCCGCCGCGCGCAGCGAGCCCCAATAGGGCACCGCCGGCTCGCTGGCGGCATAGGCGCCAACCGGGGCAGCGATCGCCATCGCCAGCCCGCACAGCAGCCGCCCGATTCTGGTAAGACTCATGGCGCATAGTCTACGCCTCGCACCCGCCTGGTTCAAGCGCGGGCGCGGCGGCGCGATCAATCCCCGGTCAAAATCCGGTCGACAAGCTGCTTCACCGTCGGCGTGAAATTGTTGGAATAAAACGGATCCTGCTTGAAACGATACGCAGCATGCCCCGCGAACACGAGATTCTTGTCCAGATCCCCGCCATGCGCCACGTCCTGCAACGTCTTCTGGATACAGAAGCTGCGCGGGTCGGCCATACGCCCGGTGGTCCAGTCGTCATGATCCTTCCACGCCGAAAATCCGCAATGCGACAGGCAGCCCATGCAATCGGACTGATCCTTGCGGATCACTTCGCGGTCGGCCGGGGTCACGAACACCACGGTATCGTCGGGCGTGCGCAGCGCCTCGGTATAGCCTTGCGCCGCCCAGCCGCGCGCATGGTCCCGGTCACGCGGCGCGACCCAGAAGTTCTTGCCTTTGACGCCCACATCGAGCTGCACCGTATGTACCCCCGCCTCGACCCGCGAATAGGGAATCTGACGCTCTGATCGCGCCTCCAGAATGCGCAGGAACGGATTGTGCACCGCCGACGAATAGAACCCGGTCGGCGAAAAGCGGTGCAGCAGGATATCGCCCGGCTCCAGCGTGCGCAGGTGGTCCTTCCAATCCTGCGGGATCGGGCTTTCCTGCGTCAGCAGGGGCCGCGTGCCGAACTGAAACGCGATCTGGCCCAGCTCCGGGTTGTCGATCCAATTGTCCCACTCACGCAGCGCCCAGACCCCGCCCGCCATCACAATCGGCACGGTATCGGCAATGCCCTCCACCCGCATCACATCGCGCAGCGCCTTGACGCGCGGATAGGGATCCTGCGGCACGCGCGGATCCTCGGCATTGGACAGGCCATTGTGCCCACCCGCCAGCCACGGATCCTCATAGACCACCGCCGCCATCAGCTCCGAAACCTTGTGATAGGCGCGTTTCCACAGCAGGCGGAACGCCCGGCCCGAGCTGACGATAGGAAGGTAGTTTACATTGAACCGCGCCGCGATCTCGGCCAGCTTATAGGGCATCCCCGCGCCGCAGGTGACGCCGGTGACGAGGCCCCGCGTCTTTTCCAGCACCCCCTCTAGCACCGCTTGCGCGCCGCCCATTTCCCACAATACGTTGA
The DNA here is from genome assembly GCA_025356275.1 of Sphingomonadales bacterium. Taxonomy (GTDB): domain Bacteria; phylum Pseudomonadota; class Alphaproteobacteria; order Sphingomonadales; family Sphingomonadaceae; genus Novosphingobium. The sequence goes on from JANXUK010000090.1 coordinate 26,519, forward strand.
TGTTGATGGCGCCGTGGCCGGAGGCGATGTCATAGGCGCGGCGCACCTGCTCCACCGCGCCGTCGATGGCATAGCGGATCAGCTCCTCATGCCGCTCGCGCCGGGTCAGCGCGTGGTAAATCTGGGGGATAATCTTGCCATGGGGGTCGTAAGAATCGGCGTTTACCGCGCTGACCGTGCCAATGCCCCCCGCCGCCGCCCAAGCGCCGCTGCTCATGTGGTTGGTCGCCGCCACGCCCTTGCCGCCCTCGACCAGCGGCCAAACCTCGTGCCCGCCGTAGAGAATGGGCTTCAGACCCTTGAAATTCATGGCAATCCCACTTTCCCAAACACCAGCTTAACCGGCCCCCCGGTCGGCATGCCCCATATCGTGGCATATTCGTATCGCCGAGGGTTCCGGATGCACGCCCGCGACCTCGAACTCGGCGTAATACAACGACAGTTCCGGTTTACGGACAAATTGCGACAAACGAAAGCCCACTGCACCAAATTCGCAGAACAGCAGCGCCGGCGGCATGCCATGCTGGGCCAGCGGGCGGTCCAGCTCCACCACCACTATCCGACCCCCGCTGCGCAAGGCCGGGCCCAAGTGCCACAGGAACGCATAGGGCTCACCCACCTCATGCAGCACATGGATCAGCAGCACGCGATCGAAACTGGCGGGCGGCAGGCGCGGATCGGCGGCATCGCCCTGCGTGATCGCGACATTGTCCAGCTGGTCCCGCGAAACCCGGTCGCCCAGCCGGGCCAGCGTCGCACGGTCGATATCCTCGGCCAGCACGCGGCCCTTGCGCCCGACGCGCGGCGATAGGCGGACGGTGTAATAGCCCTCACCGGCGCCGATGTCGGCCACGCGCATGCCTTCGCGGATCCCGGCCATATCCATCACCCGCGCCGCCTCGGCATTGCGGTCGCGGACCGCTTCGCTGGTGTCGGGATCATTGCTGGCCGCGACCGGATCGGCGCGGGGAAAGCCGCGTGCCGAGGCGATCCGGCCGGCATCCGGGCCAGCATTTGGGTCATCGCGCTGACAGGCCGCGCATAGCAACAGCAGCACGGCAGCCGCCCCGGCTCTCAATCGACGTCCTCCACCGCAAGCTTCTCGCCGCTGACCCGCTGTGACAGCGCAGCGGCCATGAACGGATCGAGCGCGCCATCCAGCACATCGTCGGGCGCGGTCGACGTCACCCCGGTGCGCAGATCCTTGACCAGCTGATACGGCTGAAGAACATAGGAGCGGATCTGGTGGCCCCAGCCGATCTCGGTCTTGGCATTGTATTCGCCCAGCGCAGTCGCCTCGCGCCGCGCCAGCTCGGCCTCATAGATGCGCGCCTTCAGCATGTTCATGCAGGTGGCGCGGTTCTTGTGCTGGCTGCGATCATTCTGGCTGGCGACGATGATCCCGGTCGGCACATGGGTGATCCGCACCGCCGAATCGGTGGTGTTGACGTGCTGACCGCCGGCGCCCGACGCGCGATAGGTGTCGATCTTGAGGTCGGCGGGGTTGATCTCGACCTCGATATTGTCATCGACTACCGGATAGACCCAGATCGAGCTGAACGAGGTATGACGCCGCGCGCTGCTGTCATACGGGCTGATGCGGACCAGCCGGTGCACCCCGCTTTCGGTCTTGGCATAGCCATAGGCATTCTCGCCCTTGATCAGCAGCGTGGCGGATTTGATCCCGGCCTGCTCGCCAGCGTGGTAATCGACCAGATCGACCTTGTAGCCATGCCGCTCACCCCAGCGCGAATACATCCGCTGGAGCATTTCGGCCCAATCCTGGCTCTCGGTGCCGCCGGCGCCGGCATGGACCTCAAGGTAGGCGTCATTGCCATCGGCCTCCCCGGCCAGCAGCGCCTGGACCTTGTCGGCCTCGGCACGTTTAGCCAGCGCCGCGAGGCTGGCTAGGCCGTCGGCGGCGATGCCTTCATCGCCCTCGGCATCACCCAGTTCGATGAATTCGACCGCATCGCGCATTTCGGCGCCGATCTGGGTCACCGCGCCGATCGCCGCCTCCAGCCGCCGCCGCTCACGCATCACCGCCTCGGCATCCTTGGGGCTGTCCCACAGCTTGGGGTCCTCGACGCGCGCGTTCAATTCGTCGAGCCGGCGCAGCGCGCGGTCCCAGTCAAGGAATTTGCGCACCAGCGCCAGCGCCGCCTCGATATTGTCGATATGGGCCTGCCCCTCGGCACGCATGGATTGCAACCTTCCGCCGGGCAAAATGCCCAAGCTCGCGCCCTTAACGGATGCCCCCGGATTGTAAAGATTGCGCTGTGGTCAGCGCGGCGAGAGGCTTGCTTCACCGCCGGCTATTTTACCGCAGCCAGCGCCCGCTTCACATGCTCTCTCCAGTCGAGTGAATCATACACCATCGTCACCCGGTCATCGCGGCTGATGACATAGGTGGTGCGGCCGCTGCGCCCGGCGATCGGCACCCCGGCAAACACCAGCTTGGTGTCATAGGCCAGGATGATCTCCTTGCTGGCGGTGCCGACCGGGAATTTGCTGCGGCATTCCTCGCTGGAGAATTTCACCTGGGTCGCGGTGTCATCCGCCGACAGCCCGATCACGTTGGCCCCGGCCTTGTGGAAATCATCCATCGCATCGGCAAAGGCATGCGCTTCCAACGTGCAGCCGGAGGTGAAGCTCTTGGGGTAGAAATACAGCACCACCGGCCCTTTTTTCAGGGCATCGGCCAGATGGAACTGAAACGTCTGACCGCCCAGCGCGCCGGTGGTGGTGAAATCGGGCGCGAGCGACCCCACCGGCAGCTCGGCCATGGCGGGCGTTGCAAAAACCGCGACGAGCGCGGCGGCGGCGAGGGGGAGGCGCTTGTTCATCTATGTATTATGGACCCGGCCAGAGGTGCTGTCCAGCGTAGTTGTTTGGCCGCCCGCTGACGGGGAACGTTGGCACCCTCCGACCTCCCGCACACTGCGGCACGTCGGAAGTGGCGCGGAATGGCACAGGCTTCGTCAGCGAAAAACCCTCACCCCTTCCCATCGCTATTCGCGGCCAGCGCGGTCATGATCTGCTCGCTGATCGATTGCACGGCGCCCGGCGTGTGGCTGAGGAATAAGGTGTTGGTCTTGTTGCTCTCACCGATGGATTTCAGCGTATCGAAATATTGCGTCACCAGAACCAGCTGCATCACCTCCTTGGCGGTGGACGCGCCCAGAGCCTTCTGGAAATCCTCGATTGAGCTCGACAGGCCCTCGATGATCGCACGCCGCTGATTGGCGATGCCCTGCCCTTGCAGCGCCTTGCTTTCGGCCTCGGCTTCGGCCTTTTTGACCACCAGGATCTTCTCGGCCTCACCGCGCGCATTGGCTGCCACCTGCTCGCGCTGGGCGGCATTGATGTCGTTCATCGCGTCCTTGACCTTGGCGTCGGGCACGATGTCGGTGACGAGCACATTGACGATCTCATAGCCAAAAGCGGCCATATCGACGTCCAGCTCCTGTTTCACCGCCTTGGCAATACTAGACTGGCTGGCGAAGACATCGTCCAGCGCCATGCCCGGCACATGCCCCAGCACCACCTGCTCGACATAGGCGCGGATCTGGCCCTCGGGATCGGTGAGGTTGTAATAGGCGTCGTACACGCTCTCGGGCTTGACGCGGGTCTGCACGCTGATCGGGATGGTGACGAAGACATTGTCATGCGTCTTGGTCTCCATGGTCAGCTCGATCTGGCTGACGCGCAGCGACATCCGGCCATCCACCCGCTCGATAAACGGCGTCTTGAAATTGAGGCCCGGCTGCGCCAGCCGGACGAATTTGCCAAAGCGGGTGATGATCGCCACCTCGGCAGTCTGCACCGTAAAGAAACTGCCCAGCAGCGTCGCCGCCGCGACCAGCACGATCAGAAACACCAGCACCATCAGAACCTGCGCCATAAAAACCCCCGTTAAATTCAGTACACCCCGCCCTTTTCGGCGGCAAAGTCGCCCGGAGTGGCGTCCTTCTTCGGCGCGGGCGCGGCGGTGGGCGATGGCCCAGCCCCCGGCGTCGCAGAAGCCGGCGCACCCGGCACCTGGCCGTTCAGCGCCGCATAGCCGCGCTCGATCGCGTCGAGCAATTCCTGCCGCTTGGAGGTGGTCTGCACCTGCCTGGTGTCGCGCTGGGGCTGGGTCTCGGGCTTGAACGCCTCCCAGATCACCTCGGCCTGCGGATCGTCGCTGGCGGTGCCGGAGAACACGCGTTGGCCGCTGGCGCGCTCGATGCGGATCATGCTGACACCGGGCGGCGCCATGATCGGGGTGTGATCCCACTGCGAGCGGGTCGCCAGCAGGAACTGCCGGAAGATCGGCACCGCATAGGTCGCGCCCTGCGCATAGCCGCCCAGCGAACGCGGTTGATCGTAACCGATATAGACCCCGCCCAGAATATTGGCCGATCCGCCGACGAACCACACGTTGGTCGGCCCGGTCGTCGTGCCGGTCTTGCCGAACAGCGGCAGCCCCAGATCGCGCAGGCTGGCCGCGGTGCCGCGCGTGACCACGCCCTCCAGCATATGTTCGGTCTGATAGGCGGTGCGCGGGTCCATCACCTGCCGGCCGCGCGGGGCGATGCGCGGCATCGGCTTGCCATCCCATTGCGCCATGTTGCAGCCGGTGCATTCGCGGTCATCGCTGCGCCAGATTACCTTGCCGTTGCGGTCCTGGATGTAGTCGATCAGCGATTGCTCATGCTGACGCCCCGAATCCGCCAGCGCGGCATAGGCGTTGAGCATCCTTGCCACCGAGGTCTCGCCCGCACCCAGGGCATAGGACAGGTAGGTCTGGTAATCGCCGATGCCCATGGTCTTGAAGGTCCGCACAACCTTGTCCATGCCAGTGTCATTGGCGATATGCACGGTCATCAGGTTGCGCGATTGCTCCAGCCCCCAGCGCATCGTGTGGATGCCGCCGCCGCCCTCGTCGCCAAAGTTCTTGAAGCATTTCTGACCCAGCGCGGCGCCCTGATAGACGCAGAACTGCTGATCGGGCACCATGGTCGCCGGGGTCATGCCATTGTCCAGCGCGGTGGCATAGACGAAGGGCTTGATCGTCGATCCGGGCTGACGCTGGGCCTGGATCGCCCGATTGTAGGAATCAAGACCGATGTCGAAGCCGCCGGCCATCGCCAGCACGCGGCCATCGAACGGGCTCTCCACCATCATCCCGCCCGAGACGCCGGGCACGCCGCGCACCGCATAGGCGCTGCCCGAGGGCACAGCCGCCACGATGTCACCGACCCGCACCGGGTCGGGCATCGATACGATCGGCGCCACCGAGCCATCCGCGAAACCGATATCGCCGCCATGATCCTGCCGCCGCAGCACCGCGCCGACGCGCCAGTTGAGATAGCTGACCGTCTTGTTGGCGGTGAGCAGCTGCCCCTGCCAATTGCCCGCCGCAAGATCGAGATGCCCGATCGGCCCATGCCACTGCGGCCCATTATAGCGCAGCAGCCCGGCGCTGAGCGACAATTGCGCCGCCTTTTGCATCGCGGGATCGAGCGCGGTGCGCACCCACAACCCGCCGGCATAGACGCTGTTGGCGCCATCATCGGCGCCCTCGCCATATTGCTCGATCAGACGCCGCCGCACCTCCTCGACGTAATAGCCGACCGAGGGGTCATAGCTTTCGATCCGGCGCGGAATGATGCCCAGCGGCTGCGCCTTGGCACTGGCGGCATCGGCGGGGCTGATCCATTCGTTGCGGACCATCTGGTCCAGCACCCAGTTGCGCCGCTCGATCGCCAGATTGGCGAATTTGGCGCGGCCATAGGTCTCGGGCGCCTTTGGCAGGATCGCCAGAAACGCCGCCTCGTTAAGCGCCAGATCGCCGACATCCTTGCCGAAATAGGCACGCGACGCGGCCTGCACGCCAAAGCTCTGCCGGCCCAGCGGGATCTCGTTGAGATACAGCTCCAGTATCTGCTGCTTGCTCAGCACATGCTCGATCCGCCGCGCGAGGATCATTTCCTTGAGCTTGCGGCTGACCGAATATTCGTTACCGATCAGGATGTTCTTGGCAACCTGCTGAGTAATGGTGGAGCCGCCGCGTGCGCGCTGGCCGCTGTGGAATTTCAACGTGTAATCGACCACCGCCTCGCCCAGTCCGACGTAATCGACGCCGCCGTGGCTGAAGAAATTCTTGTCCTCCGCCGACAGAAAGCTGTGGATCAGTTGCGGCGGGAAATCGACATAGCGCAATTGCACGCGCCGTTCGCGCGCATAGGAATAGACGATCGAACCATCGGCGCCGCGCACCATCGTGGGCAGCGGCGGCTGATAGGTGATCAGCCGGTCCGCCTCGGGCAGATTGCGGATCACCGTGACCCATACCACCATATACAAGGCCAGCAGCACCGCCAGAATGATCGCGCCGACCCGGAACCACCAGCGGCGGCGCCAATTGCCCATGAACCACGCGCCCAGCGCCTGGGTGCGCGTGTCATCGCGCACCGCACGGGGGAACGCGATCACAACGGCGGGCAGCCCGGCCAGCGCAGCGGGCACCCCGCGCACCCGCGCCATCAGGCCCCCGGCATTGCGGCGGATGCGATAGCGCAGGTTCTCTTCGGAAGGCTCGTCAACCATTGCCAGCGCGCCCTAGCACGGCGGCGGCGGGGCATGATAGTGTTTGATTGGCGACCTTGCGGTCCGCGCCGAGTCTGTTTGGTTGGCGACCTGGCCGTCGCGTCCTGTGCCGTCCCGCGCCGGTCTTTTGTTAATGTAAGCCTGTGCCATCCCGCTCCCCCTCCCGACCTCCCGCAGCGTGCATCCTGAATGTGAGGTCGGGAGGGGGCACGGGATGGCACAGACTTCCCGAACAGCGGTCTTCCGCGCTTTTAGGCGAAGAGACTCCGCACTCATCCCCCCGCCCCCACCGTTCCACTGGCGCCGGCTTCGCGCGCAAAGAACACCCGGATCGCGCGTGCCGTCGCGGCGGCAAAGCTGGCCTTGCCCGCTGCCGAGGTCAGCCGCGCCGCGTTGGCCGGATTGCTGATATAGCCGGCCTCATACAGTACCGAGGGCACATCGGGCGATTTGAGCACCACAAACGCCGCCGATTGTACCGGGCGTGCGCGGAAATTCACGGTGCCCGCTCCCTCGCGCAGGATCAGCCGGGCGATGGTCGCCGATTGCGCCTCGGTCTGGCGCTGGGACAGGTCGACAAGGATCGCGCTGACCGTGCTGCTATTGTCTTTCAGCGTGATGCCATTGATGCTGTCGGCGCTGTTTTCGCTTTGCGCCAGCCGGCCCGCCTCGTCGCTGCTGCCGCGCTGGGACAGGGTATAGACGGTAGCGCCGCCGGCCTTGGCGTCATCGCCCGCGCTGTCGGCGTGGATCGAGACGAACAGATCGGCCTTCAGCCGCCGCGCAATGCCCGATCGCTCCTCCAGCGCCAGATAGCGGTCATCATCGCGGGTCAGCGCCACCCGAATGCCGCCGCCCGCCAGCAACCGGTCGCGCAAGGCCCTCGCCAGCCCCAGCGTCAGCGTCTTTTCCGGGATCGCTCCAGCTCCAGCTCCTGCCCCGGCCCCTGCCCCCGGATCGTGCCCGCCATGCCCGGCATCGATCACCACCAGCGGCCGGCTGGCATCGAGCGGACCCTCGATACGCGGCAGGCCAATGGCGCCGCCGGCGGGCGGCAGCTCGATCCGGATGACATATTCGCGCCCCGACCCGCGCGGGGCATAGATGCGATCCGCCGCAACCATAGAAGCAAACACCGCCACTGGGGCGACAGCCAGGAAGATGAGCGGGAGGATACGGCGCATCGTGGGTTTTTGTCTGACGCTTCCGTTCGCGATGTTGCATGAAACCCGTGCCATCCCGCGCCCCTCCCCACCTCCTATCCTGTATGCACTCTATGGAAGGTCGGGAGGAGGCGCGGAACGGAACTGGCTTGAAAAGCGCTGGTCGGCGTTTTTCCGGGCAAACCCTAAGGCCCCCGATGGTCTCGCGCAAGGGCCGCTATTCCGCCGGAAAAACCCCTATGCGCATAGACCTTGCCGTGGTCATAAGGCGGTGCTAATCACCCTGTGCCGGGGCCGATCAGCCCCGATCCTTGCCCAAGCGAAGCATGCGCCGGTCGCCTTTATTAGGACAGAACCGCCGCGAATTGCCTGCCACATCGGGTCATTAGGGATCGGGCCCTTATCGCTCTGTGCTCAGGGGCGAATCTGCCCCCAGATGTTCAGGTTGATGCAGGTAATGTCGAACAATATGCCGTTCTGCCCCCCAGCGCCGATTGCGGCGCGCGGCGGCTGGACGGTGTCCAACGTGTCCAGCTTCGCTGCGTCACGTTTCAGCGCGTTTGTAGCGGCCGCACATCGTGTCCGCCCCACGCATAACGCGCCGCGTTTCCCATCCTGCCCAGACACGAATCCCGCCGCCGCCTTGCGTGTGCAATGCGGTTTTTCCCATACCGCATCTGATACCGCCGCGCGCACGGAGACTTCTCCGGTGAAGCCGCGCGGCATTCCCATCATTCCCATCAATCGTCGCGCCACGCCTCGGGCTTTGCTCCCGGCCAGGCGCGCCTGGAGAATTCACAATGACCACACGCATGTTGATCGACGCCCGCCACCCGGAAGAAACGCGGGTTGCGGTACTCAAGGGTAACCGCATCGAGGAATTCGACTTTGATTCTGCCGACCACAAGCAGATCAAGGGCAACATCTATCTCGCCAAGGTAACCCGCGTCGAGCCGTCGCTGCAGGCGGCTTTCGTCGATTTCGGCGGCAACCGGCATGGTTTCCTGGCGTTCAGCGAAATCCACCCCGATTATTACCAGATCCCCAAGGAAGACCGCGAGGCACTGCTGGCCGAAGAGGCCGAGCATGCCGAGGAAGAGGCGGCGCTGCGCGCGGCCGAGGACGACGGCGATCACGACGATGGGCACGATGATCACGACGATGGGCACGATGATGGCTTCCACGGCGACGAGTACGGCGACGATGACGACCACCATGATGTCGATCACCTCGAGGCCGATGGCGACGGCTTGACCGAGGTCGATACCTCGGAAAAGGACGAGGTTGCCACGCTTGAGGACGGCATAATCGAAAACGGCTTCGACCATGCCGGCGAGGAAGCCGAGGAAGCTGGCGGCACGCCGCGCCGGGGCCGCCGCCGTCAGGGCGGCGGACGTGATGGCGGGCGCGAGGATGGCGGGCGCAGCGGTGGCCGCGCCGCAACCAAGCAGGCCGACGAAGTGCGCGCCAAGCGCATGGCGCTGCGCCGCCGCTACAAGATCCAGGACGTGATCCAGCGCCGCCAGGTGCTGCTGGTCCAGGTCGTCAAGGAGGAACGCGGCAACAAGGGCGCTGCGCTGACCACCTATCTCAGCCTCGCGGGTCGTTACTGCGTGCTGATGCCCAATTCCAGCCACGGCGGCGGCATCAGCCGCAAGATCAGCAGCGTGGCAGATCGCAAGCGGCTCAAATCCATCATCGCCGAGATGCAACTGCCCAAGACCATGGGCTGCATCGTGCGCACCGCCGGGCTGCAACGCACCAAGACCGAGATCAAGCGCGATTTCGATTATCTCGCCCGCCTGTGGGACGAGATTCGCGAGAATACGCTGGGTTCCTCCGCGCCCGCGCTGATCCATTCGGACAGCGATCTGATCAAGCGCGCGATCCGCGACATCTACAACCGCGACATCGTGGAAATCGTTATCGAGGGTGACAGCGGCTATCGCGACGCGCGTGATTTTATGAAACTGCTGATGCCCAGCCACGCGCGGCGGGTGAAGGCCTATGCCGATCCGGTGCCGCTGTTTCAGCGTTATGGCGCCGAGGATCAGCTATCGGCGCTGTATGACCCCGTGGTTCAGCTCAAGTCGGGCGGCTATCTGGTGATCAACCCGACCGAGGCGCTGGTCTCGATCGACATCAACTCGGGGCGTTCCACCAAGGAGCATGGCATCGAAGCGACCGCCGTGAACACCAACCTTGAGGCGGCGCGCGAAATCGCCCGCCAGTTGCGGCTGCGCGATATGGCCGGGCTGGTGGTGATCGATTTCATCGACATGGAATATGGCTCGAACAACCGCAAGGTCGAGAAGGCGATGAAGGACGCGCTGAAGGACGATCGCGCGCGTATCCAGCTGGGCCGGATTTCGAGCTTTGGGCTGATGGAGATGAGCCGGCAGCGTCTGCGCACCGGCGTGCTGGAGGCGACGACGCGCGGCTGTCCGCATTGCGACGGTTCGGGCCTGGTGCGCACCGCGGCCTCGTCCGGCCTGTCGGCACTGCGCCTGATCGAGGAGGAAGCCGCCAAGGGCCGGGGCATCACCATCACCCTGTTCGCCAGCCAGGAAGCGGCGGTCTATCTGCTCAACGCCAAGCGCGCCGACTTGGCCGAGATCGAGGCACGCTATGGCGTGCTGGTCGAGGTGATCCCCGAGGGCGAAAACGAGGGCGCCAAGATGCGCGTCGGCTCCTCCGGCCCGCGCAACGAATTCGTGCCACAATTCGTGCCGATCGCCATCGAAGACGATGATCTGCCCGAGGAGGACTACGCCGAGGACGAGGAAGAGCCGGAGGAGGCTGCTCCTGAGCGTCGCCCGCGTGCTCGCGAAGACGGTTCTCGGGCCGAACGCGAAGGTAGTGCCCGTGAGGGCGGTGAGGGCGGCGACGATGACGGTGCGCGCCGGGGCAAGCGCCGCAAGCGCCGCCGCAGCCGTGGCCCGCGCGAGGAAGGCTCGGCAGAGGACGGTGCCTACGAAGAGGGCGCACCGCTCGATGGCGATGCCCGCGAGGATGGCGATGATGAAGCAGGTGAAGCCAGGGCCGACGGCGCTGATCATGTCGCCGACGGCGATGGCCCGCGCAAGCGCCGCCGCCGCAGCCGCCGCCGTCGTGGTGGCCGGGGCCGCGAGGATGGTGCTGCCGAGGGCGGTAGCGAGGACGGCGAAGGTGGCGACGAAGTCAGCGAGGATAGCTCTGGCGAAACCGTCAGCCATGGCACTCCGACGGATGCCGACCCGGTTGCCGAAGCTGCGCCCGCAGCACCCAAGCGCCGTGGCCGCAGCCTCAAAGTCGCTGTGCCGGTAGAGGCCAAAGCCGAGGCTGCACCCGCCGCCGAAGCAGCCGAGCCCGAAGCCCCCCCCGCCAAGCCGGCACGTGGTCGCCGCAAGAAAGCCGATGCCGTGGAGGCGGTTGCGCCTGCTCCCGCCGCTGAATCTCCCGCCGCCGAGGCTCCCGCCGCAAAGCCCAAGCGTGGCCGTGCGAAAAAGGCCGACGCGGTGGCTGCCGAAGCAAATACCGAGGCTGAAGCAGGCGCCGACGCGATGGTCAGCGACGATGTCGCGGCGTCCGCCGCCTCCGAACACGCGGTCCCTGCCGAAAAGGCTCCCGCTGGCCCGGATGCCGGTGACGTACCCGCAGGCGACGACACCAACGCCGATGGCACCCCGCGCCGCGGCTGGTGGCAGCGTACTTTCGGCGAGTAATTCCGCGAACAGACGGCCGGGCTGACCTCATCAGCCCGGCCGTCTGGCGCCCGGCCAGGGCGGGCCCGCAGAATTGCCGCGTCGCCTCTCAGGCAGACCTTATACCAA